>NZ_RHQP01000005.1:0-82898 GCF_003935465.1 Pseudomonas sp. o96-267 | reverse complement strand
GTTCGTTCTCGTGTCCGGGTCGCCCCCCCCCCCCACCCCTGCCCCCGGCGGGCGGGTTCCCCCCGGGTTTGATTTAAAACCCACCGCGCCCCCCGAGGGGGCGTTTTTCGTTGGCTGTGATTCGTGCTCAATGCGCCCAGATCATGCCTACCAGCAGATAGCAGATCAGCGTCACCAGCACCACGCCGAACAGGTTGAGAACGAAGCCCGCCTTGATCATCGACTGTATCTTCATGTGCCCGGTGCCGAACACGATGGCATTGGGCGGCGTTGCCACCGGCATCATGAAGGCGCAACTGGCGGCGATGGCGGCAGGAATCGCTAGCAGTTCGGCCGGCATACCCTGCGCTACGGCTAGCGCCCCCAGCAGCGGCAGGAAGGCGGCAGCGGTGGCGGTGTTGGAGGTGACTTCGGTCAGGAAGATGATCACCAGTACCACCACGCCGATCATCGCGATCACCGGCAGGGCGCTCAGTGCGCCGAGGCTTTGCGCGATCCACTCGGCCAGGCCGGTGCTGCGAATCACGCCCGCCAGCGACAGGCCGCCGCCGAATAGCAGCAGAACGCCCCAGGGCAGTTTGCTGGCGCTTTCCCAGTTCATCAGGAACACGCGCTGCTTGACGTCCACCGGAATCATGAACAGTGCCAACGCCGCAGCAATGGCGATGCTGGTGTCGTTGACGCCCGATACCCATTCGCCGATCAGCGGCTGGAACACCCAGGCCAGTGCCGTGGCCACGAACACCAGCGCCACCAGCTTCTCGCCGCGGCTCAGTGGGCCGAGTTCGGCCAGTTCGCTGCGGATCAGTTGCGTGCTGTCATGTCCGGCCAGGTTGAAGCCGCCACGGGTCAGCCACCACCAGATGAACGCCAGCATGATCACGGCTACTGGCACGCCGAGCAGCATCCACTGGCCGAAGCCGATCTGAACGTCATAGTTGTCGGCGAGGAAGGCGGCCAGCAAGGCATTCGGTGGGGTGCCGATCAGCGTGGCGATGCCACCGACACTGGCGGCGTAAGCAATCGCCAGCAGCAAGGCAGTGGCGAAGCGCTCACGATCGGCTTCGCCGGTGCTCTTCTCGCTGGTGAGCATGCCGATCACCGAAAGGCCGATAGGCAGCATCATGATGGTGGTGGCAGTGTTGCTCACCCACATGCTGAGGAAGGCCGTGGCCATCATGAAACCAGCGATCTGCCGGCTCGGCTTGCTGCCCATGGCCAGCAGCGTCATCAGCGCGATGCGCTTGTGCAGGTTCCAGCGTTCCATGGCCAGGCCCAGGACGAAACCACCGAGGAACAGGTAGATGGTCGGGTTGGCGTAGGGTGCGGTAGCGGCATTGAGGCTGTCGATGCCCAGCGCCGGGATCAACAGGATCGGCAGCAGCGAAGTGGCCGGGATCGGAATGGCTTCGGTCGACCACCAGGTGGCCATCAGCAGGGTCAGGCCGATGGTGGCCCAGGCGGTGCTGGAGAGGCCGGCTGGCGGCTCGGTGACCAGGCAGACGAGCAGTAGCAAGGGGCCCAGAATCAGACCAATCCAGGCAGCCTTGGCAGGTGCGGTGGATTCATTGGTGGTAACGGCCATGGCGCGCTTCCTTTAGCTAAAAAGTCGGGCTTTATAGCCCACAGGGCGACTTTATGACCACGCGCTGGCCAATCGGTTTTGCTTCAGTCTGTTTCAGGTGTGTTTTGCGTCGACGCTGACGGCTCGACCTGTCTGCTGAACAGCGGTCCGCCGCAGCGGCTACAGAACGCCGCACTATACTCGTGACGGTTCTTGCGACAATGCGGGCAGTCATGCTCCATCAGCCCATCCTGGCGCATGGCGTTGGCCAGTTCGGCGGTGAAAATACCGGTAGGCACCGCGATGATCGAGTAGCCGGTGATCATCACCAGCGTAGCGAGCATCTGGCCTACGGGAGTTTGCGGAGTGATGTCGCCGAAGCCCACAGTGGTCAGCGTCACCACTGCCCAGTAGATACCGGTGGGAATGCTGGTGAAGCCATTGGCTGGGCCTTCGATGACGTACATCAGCGCGCCATACACGGTGACCAGGGTCGAGACGCACACCAGAAACACCACTATCTTCTGCTTGCTGCCGCGCAGCGCTACCAGCAGGAAGTTGGCCTGAGTCAGGTACTGGCGCAGCTTGAGCACACGGAAGATACGGATCATGCGGATGACGCGGACGATCATCAGGTACTGCGCATCGGCGAACATCAACGCCAGGATCGCTGGTAGCACCGCGAGCAGATCCACCAGGCCGAAGAAACTGAAGGCATAGCGCATCGGCTTGGGCGCGCTGTACAGGCGCAAGGCGTACTCGATGGCGAACAGCGCGGTGAAAAACCACTCCAGCGCGCCGAACACAGCAGCGTGCTGATTGTGGAAGTGCTCGATGCTGTCGAGCATCACCACCACCAGGCTGGCAAGGATGGTCACCAGCAGCCAGTTGTCGAAGCGCTGAGCGGCCGGCGTGCTGGTTTCGAAGATGATGATGTAGAGGCGTTGACGCCAGCTCTGCCGGTTTTCCATGGCAAGGTCCAAATCAAGCGAAAGGGCACAGCCTAGGCAGGAAGGCGGAGCGAGGGCAAGGTTTCTAATCCCCCTCCAGCGACGACTCCTGCCTTGGATCACCGAGTACCAGGGTCTCGCCGGTGACCGGCGTCAGCCAGCCCGTGCCCATGTTACGTAGCAGCCAGTACCACTGACCGTAACGGCTGGTCAACGTGCCGGTGGCGTAGCAGGGGCCGTAGAGGTACCAGTCGTGTTCCTGGCGATTGGTGATGACAATGGCGTGGCGCAGGAAGTCGGCGACTTCCTCCGCGCTCACGCTGTAGTCCTTGCAACTGTCCACGGCCGTGTTGGGGCCCTGGCCGATCTCGATCACCTCGATCTGCTGCACCGGCCCGATCACCGTCATCACCTCTTCGGCCAGTAACGGTGCGGCCAACAGTTGCAGGCTCAGACCCAGAATCCATCCTTTCATGTAGGCATCGTTCCTTGCTGACAGCTTTCAAGTTGTAGTCGTGACTATAGATGGCGGCCTCAGGCGGGTTGCAGTTTTTCCAGAAAACGCATCAGCAGGCTTTCTTCGATGCGCAGGCCCTTGCGCGGTGTTGCCAGGCGGATGCCAGCCAGATCGCCAGTCTGGAAGGCTTCGAGCAGAGCGGGGTGGATGTAGCACTTGCGGCAGACAGCTGGCGTATTGCGCAATTGCTCAGCCACTTCCTTGACCATGGCCACCACATGTTTCTTGGCCGCACTTTCCGGCTGCCACTCGAGCTCGCGCAGCAGCGTCAGGGCTAGCGCGCTGCCGGCCCAGGTACGGTAGTGCTTGGCGGTGAAGTCGGCGCCGGTCAGTTCACGCAGGTAGTCGTTGATGTCGGTGGAGGTCACCGCGCGACGTTCGCCATCCTCGTCCAGATACTGGAACAGGTGTTGCCCGGGCAGCTCCAGGCAACGCTGGATGATGCGGGCCAGGCGGCGGTCACTGACCTGTACCTCGTGTTCGATACCGCTCTTGCCACGGAAGTGAAAGCGAATCGTGCTGCCTTGTACCTCGACGTGACGGTTGCGCAGGGTGGTCAGGCCATAGGAGCGATTTTCCCGCGCGTAGCGGGCGTTGCCGACCCGGATCAGGGTGTTGTCCAGCAGCATGATCACGGTGGCCAACACTTTCTCGCGGCGGTGCTCGCGTAGGCTCAGGTGCTGCTGCAACGCTTCCCGCAGTGCTGGCAGTGCCTTGCCGAATGCCAGCAGGCTGGCGTATTTGTCGGCATCGCGGATTTCGCGCCAGCGTGCGTGATAGCGGTACTGCTTGCGTCCGCGGGCATCGCGGCCGGTTGCTTGCAAATGGCCGTTGGCGAATGGGCAGATCCACACGTCGGTATAGGCGGGCGGCACTGCCAGGGCATCAATCCGGGCCACTTGCCGCTTGTCGTGGATGCGTTGGCCCTGGCTGTCGAAATAGCAGAACTTGCCACGCAGCTTGCGCCGGCTGATGCCCGGCATGCTGTCGTCGACATAGCGCAGGTCGGCGGGTAGATCGATGTCGTCAGGCGCTGTGCTCATCGCCAGGCATCCTGCAACGAGGCACTTAACGCAGGCGACACGGCAGTAGCAAGACAGAAAATGATGTAGCGCATTGGCATCGCTCGGCGTGGCAGATATCCATTAGCCCACCGAGCGTAGCGCTAGTTCAGTTTTTACGAGCTGAAGAGCTGCTTCTGCTGCTGCCAGGCCTCAGGAGGGTGTGCTGCGCTTTACAGCCTGTTGCCAGCTTTGAGCGCTGGCTTTCACCAGCCAGCAGGCGAGTATGAATGGCATGGTCAGGGCTGGTAGACCCAGTGCGCTGAAACCCGGTTGCAGGACCAGGGCAAGGATAATTCCCACTGCGGGGACCAATGGGCAGGGATAAACCTGGGCCAGGGCGATGGCGGTGAGGGTGGCGTTGTAGCCGTAGAGACCGGCCAGCGTGCCATCGCTGGGCCAACCGTAGACCAAGGCCAGTAGCGAGCCGCTGCTGGAGCCCAATAACGCCCACAGCGCCGTGCGGCCATCGGCCAGGCGCAAGCCGATCAGCAGACACAGGCCAGCCAGGGGCGAGTCGAGAAAAATGACCTGACCCAAGCCGCGCAGCACGCCGAGTAGCAGCTGCAGGAAACTCAGCTCCGGTACAGCGGGCTTGCCGGCTGGCGTATCGAGGGGCAGTTGTAGCCGGATGACCAGTGCCAGCATCAGCCAACCCAGCAGCACGAAGGGAAAGGTGAAGGCGGGCAGCCAGTCATGTTTGCGCATGCGCTGCATCCAGGGCGCCAGCAGCAGGCTGGAAAAGGCTGCACTGGTGATGATCAGCACGGGTAGCAGCGGTGTCCATGGCAGTTTCAGGCTGAGTAGCAGGCCGAGCAGGATGCCGTTATAGCCATACAGGCCGATGGCGATATCGGCGGGCGGGTAGCCGCGGCGTTGCGCGATCAGCATCGAGGTCAGGCCGCCGAGCAGGGCGCCGGGCAGCAGGTCAGGGGCGCCAATGAGGATGGCGATCAGCACCAGCAGGCCGCAGCCGGGGTGCTGTTGCAGGAAGATCTGAGCGAAGCCGTTGAGCAGGGCGCGCAGGCTTTGCAGGGCAGGGTGTGCGGTTGCTAGTGGAGGCATGATGTCTGTGCCAAGAGAGCCCTCTCCCCCCGCCCCTCTCCCGCAAGCGGGAGAGGGGAGCCGTCCGTGTCGCTTGGAGGAGCTACGTAGGGTGCGCCGTGCGCACCGCCAACGAGACGCAAGGTGCACACGGGCCAGGTGGCCCCGCGACACCCTACGAATCAATACAACGCGCAGCCCGTATGAAATTCGGGGCGCAGGGTCAGAGCATTCCCCGGATTTAATCCGAGCTACGGAGCTGTGTAGGGTGCGCCGTGCGCATCTTTTGTTCGTGCGTACGGCTCTCGGTGCGCATGGCGCACCCTACAGGAGTGCTGCGCGGCTCAATGCAGCGTTTCGATCCTCAGGCTGTTGGTGCTGCCGGGTTGGCCGAAGGGTTCGCCGGCGGTGATCACCACGGTTTCGCCACGTTGGGCCATGCCCTGGGCCTGGGCGATTTCCAGCGCGGTGCTGGTGACTTCCTCGACCTTGCGCAGGCGTTCGTTGACCACCGAATAGATACCCCAGGCCACGGTCAGGCGCCGCGCCGTGGTCAGGCTCGGGGTCAGGCTCAAGATCGGTGACTTGGGCCGCTCGCGCGAGGCGCGCAGGCTGCTGGCACCAGACTCGGTGTAGTTGACCAATGCGGCGACGGGCAGGATCGAGCTGATACGGCGAATGGCGCAGCTGATGGCGTCGCTGGCGGTGGCCTCGGCCTGCGGACGGCCGACGTCGAGCTGGCTCTGGTAGTCCGGGCCGTTTTCCACCTGGCGGATGATCTTGCTCATCATCTGCACGGTTTCCAGCGGATAGTCGCCGGAGGCGGTTTCGGCCGACAGCATTACCGCATCGGCGCCTTCGGCCACGGCGTTGGCCACGTCGGTGACTTCGGCGCGGGTCGGCGCCGGGGAGAAACGCATGGATTCGAGCATCTGCGTAGCCACGACCACCGGGCGGCCCAGTTGGCGGCAGGTGCGCACGATGTCCTTCTGGATACGCGGCACGTTCTCGGCCGGTACTTCCACGCCCAGGTCACCGCGCGCCACCATGATGGCGTCGCACAGCTTGGCGATTTCTTCCAGGTGGATCACCGCCGACGGCTTCTCGATCTTGGCCATCAGGAAGGCCTTGCCGCCGATCAGTTCGCGGGCTTCGACGATGTCCTCGGGGCGCTGCACGAAGGACAGCGCGACCCAGTCCACCCCCAGCTCCAGGCCGAAGGTCAGGTCGCGGCGGTCCTTCTCGGTCAGCGGCGACAGCTGCAGCACGGCCTCGGGTACGTTGACGCCCTTGCGGTCGGACAGTTCGCCACCGGCGATCACTTCGGTGATCACGGCATCATTCTGCTTGGCAGTCACTTTCAGGCGCAGGCGGCCGTCGTCCAGCAGCAGGCTCATGCCCGGCTGCAGGGCTTCGATGATTTCCGGGTGGGGCAGGTTGACCCGCTTTGCGTCGCCGGGCGTCTTGTCCAGATCGAGGCGCAGGCTCTGGCCGTTGACCAGTTGCACCTTGCCTTCGGCAAAGCGGCCGACGCGCAGCTTCGGCCCCTGCAGGTCCATGAGGATGCCGATGGGCTGATTCAGCTCGCGCTCCACCTCGCGCACCCACTGGTAGCGCTGGGCGTGGTCGGCGTGTTCGCCGTGGCTGAAGTTGAGGCGAAACAGGTTGACCCCGGCTTCCACCAGTTGGCGGATGTGTGCGGCATCGCGGATGGCCGGGCCGAGGGTGGCGAGGATCTTTACTTTCTTGTCGGCGTTCATTGGTCGTTCTCGAGAATCAAAATGGCGCGGAAATCGTTGACGTTGGTACGGGTCGGGCCGGTGACGATCAATTCGTCGAGGGCGGCGAAGTAGCCATAGCCGTTGTTGTCGTCCAGTTCGTCGCGGGCGCTCAGGCCCTTGATGCCGGCGCGGGCGTAGCTGTAGGGCGTCATGATGGCGCCGGCGTTGTCTTCGGAGCCGTCGATGCCGTCGGTATCGCCGGCCAGCGCGTAGACACCGGGCAGGCCCTTGAGGCTGTCGGTGAGGCTGAGGAGGAATTCGGCATTGCGCCCGCCACGGCCGTTGCCGCGCACGGTGACGGTGGTTTCGCCGCCGGAGAGGATGACGCAGGGCGGTTTGATCGGCTGGCGGTGCAGCTGCACCTGGCGGGCGATGCCCGCATGCACCTTGGCCACGTCGCGCGACTCGCCTTCCAGGTCGCCGAGGATCAGCACCGGGAAACCGGCGGCTTCGGCCTTGGCCGCGGCGGCGTCGAGCGACTGCTGCGGGGTGGCGATCAATTGGAAGTGGCTACGAGCGAGTACCGGATCGCCGGGCTTGACCGTTTCCGAGCGTGGGTCCTGCAGCCAGCTGCGTACGTTGGCCGGGATGTCGATGGCGTAGCGGGCAAGAATCGCCAGGGCTTCGGCCGAGGTGGTCGGGTCGCCCACGGTGGGGCCGGAGGCAATCACCGTGGCTTCGTCACCGGGCACGTCGGAGATGGCGTAGGTGTACACGGTGGCCGGCCAGCAGGCCTTGGCCAGACGGCCGCCCTTGATCGCCGAGAGGTGCTTGCGTACGCAGTTCATCTCACCGATGGTGGCGCCGGATTTGAGCAGGGCCTTGTTGATCGCCTGCTTGTCCTTGAGGCTGATACCCTCGGCCGGCAGCGCCAGCAGCGAGGAGCCGCCACCGGAGAGAAGGAAGATCACCCGGTCGTCTTCGCTGAGGTTCGACACCAGCTCCAGCACGCGGCGCGCGACACGCTCGCCGGCATCGTCCGGCACCGGGTGTGCGGCTTCCACCACTTCGATCTTCTTGCAGTCGGCGCCGTGCTCGTAGCGGGTCACCACCAGGCCGCTGACCTCGCCTTGCCATTCCTGCTCGATGACCTCGGCCATCGCTGCTGCGGCCTTACCGGCGCCGATGACGATGACGCGGCCACTGCGGTCGGCGGGCAGATGATCGGCCAGCACCTGGCGCGGATGCGCGGCAGCGATGGCGGTGGCGAACAGGTCGCGCAGCAGGCGTTGCGGGTCGAAGGTCATGGCGATGTTCTCTTGTTCTGGGGTGACGCTGGATGATCGTTCCCGCGTCCGCGTGTAACGCCTGGCGAGACGCTAAGGTGTCTGCTGTTGTGTGACGCGGAGCGTCACGAGATGCATGCCCACGCAGCGCGTGGGAACGATCAATGTTCTTTCGCTGGATCGATTCCAGTCCGCAGGCGCCGCGTGGCAGCGACTGGGGAGTGGAATCGACCTTCCTGGCAATCGGGCCGTGACACCTCCTGCCAGGAAGGTCGAAAGGGTGGGCCAGAAGCAAAGCCCCTCTCCCTGACCCTCTCCCATAAATGAGAGAGGGGATTGGTTTGGCGTACGCCGAAAATCGGTATAACGCCGAGCTGCTTGTCTCCCCTCTCCCGCATGCGGGAGAGGGGCCGGGGGAGAGGGCGCTCTGTTACTCGCCGCGGATATTGAAGTTGGCCATGTGCTCCAGACCCTTGATCAGGCCGGAGTGGTCCCAACCGCTGCCGCCGAGGGCCGCGCAGGTGCTGAACACTTGCTGGGCGTTGGCGGTGTTGGGCAGGTTCAGGCCCAGTTCACGAGCGCCGGACAGCGCCAGGTTGAGGTCCTTCTGGTGCAGGCTGATGCGGAAGCCCGGATCGAAGGTGCCCTTGATCATGCGCTCGCCGTGTACTTCGAGGATTTTCGAGCCGGCGAAGCCCCCCATCAGCGCTTCACGCACCTTGGCAGGATCGGCGCCGTTCTTGGCGGCGAACAGCAGGGCTTCGGCCACTGCCTGGATGTTCAGCGCGACGATGATCTGGTTGGCCACCTTGGCGGTCTGGCCGTCGCCATTGCCGCCGACGCGGGTGATGTTCTTGCCTATGGCCTGGAACAGCGGCAGGGCGCGTTCGAAGGCGTTCGGGCAGCCACCGACCATGATCGACAGGGTAGCGGCTTTGGCACCGACTTCACCGCCGGACACCGGGGCGTCCAGGTAGGCGGCGCCGGTGGCCTTGATCTTCTCGGCGAAAGTCTTGGTCGCGGTGGGGGAGATCGAGCTCATGTCGATCACTACCTTGCCAGCGCCAACGCCCGCGGCAACGCCATCGGCGCGGAACAGCACGTCTTCGACCTGCGGGGTGTCGGGCACCATGACGATGATGAATTCGGCTTCCTGGGTGACTTCCTTCGGGTTGGCCAGGGCGATGCCGTTGTCGCCAACCAGGTCGGCCGGGGCCTTGTCGAAGTGCTCGGAGAAGAACAGGGTGTGGCCGGCTTTCTGCAGGTTCTGCGCCATGGGTTTGCCCATGATGCCGGTGCCGATGAATCCGATTTTAGCCATGAGAGATTGCTCCTGAAGAGTGGGGCTCAGATTGCGTTGTGCGCTTTCATCCAGCCGAGGCCGGCAGCGGTGGTGGTTGCCGGCTTGTATTCACAGCCGATCCAGCCCTGGTAGCCGATGCGATCCAGGTGCTCGAAGAGGAAGCGGTAGTTGATCTCGCCAGTGCCCGGCTCGTTGCGGCCCGGGTTGTCGGCCAATTGCACGTGGTTGATGGCGGCCAGGTTGCTTTCAACCGTACGGGCCAGGTCACCTTCCATGATCTGCATGTGGTAGATGTCGTACTGCAGGTACAGGTTGGTGCTGCCGACCTTGTCGCGGATGTCCAGCGCCTGCTTGGTGTTGTTCAGGTAGAAGCCAGGGATGTCGCGGGTGTTGATGGCTTCCATGACCAGGCGAATGCCGGCGCCAGCCAGCTTGTCAGCGGCGTAGCGCAGGTTGTCGACGAAGGTCTTCTCGACGGTGGCGCAGTCCACGCCCTGCGGGCGGATGCCGGCCAGGCAGTTGATCTGCTTGTTGCCCAGCACCTTGGCGTAGGCGATGGCCTTGTCGACGCCAGCGCGAAATTCCTCGACGCGATCCGGGTGGCAGGCAATGCCGCGCTCGCCCTTGGCCCAGTCGCCGGCGAGCAGGTTGAACAGCACCTGCTCGAGCTTGTTGGCGTCCAGGCGGGCCTTGATCTCTTCTACCGCGAAGTCATAGGGGAAGAGGTATTCCACGCCGCTGAAACCGGCTTCGGCGGCAGCGGCGAAACGGTCCAGAAAGTCCACTTCGGTGAACAGCATGGACAGGTTGGCAGCAAAACGGGGCATGGTTGGCTCCTTGTCGTGGTGCAATTTCGTAGGGTGCGCCGTGCGCACCTGGTGGTACGCACTTATATGGCGGTGCGCGTGGCGCACCCTGCGGATCAGTCGAGCAGCGAGATGGCGGTCGGGGCGTCGCCGCCGCGCTCGGCCAGTTCCTCGAACTCGTTGATGGCGTTGATCTCGGTGCCCATGGAGATGTTGGTGACACGCTCCAGGATGATCTCGACGACCACCGGTACGCGGTGCTCGGCCATCAGGCGCTTGGCTTCGGCGAAGGCGTTCTGCAGCTCGTTCGGGTCGAACACGCGGATCGCCTTGCAGCCCAGGCCCTCGACTACCGCGACGTGGTCGACGCCGTAACCGTTGAGCTCCGGCGCGTTGATGTTCTCGAACGCCAGTTGCACGCAGTAATCGATGTCGAAGCCGCGCTGCGCCTGACGGATCAGGCCCAGGTAGGAGTTGTTCACCAGCACGTGGATGTAGGGCAGGTTGAACTGCGCACCGACGGCCAGTTCCTCGATCATGAACTGGAAGTCATAGTCGCCAGACAGCGCCACGACCTGACGCTGCGGGGCGGCCTTGACCACCCCCAACGCTGCCGGAATGGTCCAGCCCAGCGGACCGGCCTGGCCGCAGTTGATCCAGTGACGCGGCTTGTACACGTGCAGGAACTGAGCACCGGCGATCTGTGACAGACCGATGGTGCTGACGTAGCAGGTGTCCTTGCCGAAGGCTTCGTTCATCTCTTCGTACACGCGCTGCGGTTTGGCCGGCACGTTGTCGAAGTGGGTCTTGCGCTGCAGGGTACGCTTGCGCTCACGGCAGGACTCGACCCAGGCGCTACGGTCTTTCAGCTTGCCGGCGGCTTTCCACTCGCGGGCCACTTCGAGGAAGGCGTCCAGTGCTTTGCCAGCGTCGGAGGCGATGCCCAGATCCGGGTTGAACACGCGACCAATCTGCGTCGGTTCGATGTCGACGTGGATGAACTTGCGGCCTTCGGTGTAGACGTCGACCGAGCCGGTGTGGCGGTTAGCCCAGCGGTTGCCGATGCCGAATACCAGGTCGGAGGCGAGCAGGGTGGCGTTGCCGTAACGGTGCGAGGTCTGCAGACCGACCATGCCGACCATCAGCTTATGATCGTCGGGGATCGCGCCCCAGCCCATCAGCGTCGGCACTACCGGCACGCCGGTCAGCTCGGCGAATTCGACCAGTTTGTCCGCCGCATCGGCATTGAAGATACCGCCACCAGCGACCAGCAGCGGGCGCTCGGCCTCGTTGAGCATGGCGATGGCTTTCTCGGCCTGGACGCGGCTGGTGCTCGGCTTGGCAACCGGCAGCGGCTCGTAGGCGTCGATGTCGAATTCGATCTCGGCCATCTGCACGTCGAACGGCAGGTCGATCAGCACCGGGCCAGGACGGCCACTGCGCATTTCATGGAAGGCACGCTGGAAGGCGCGCGGCACCTGGCCAGGCTCCATCACGGTGGTGGCCCACTTGGTCACCGGACCGACGATGCTGGTGATGTCGACTGCCTGGAAATCTTCCTTGTGCATACGGGCACGCGGCGCCTGGCCGGTGATGCACAAAATTGGAATGGAGTCGGCGGACGCCGAGTACAGGCCGGTGACCATGTCGGTGCCGGCGGGGCCGGAGGTGCCGATGCACACGCCGATGTTGCCGGCATTGGTGCGGGTGTAACCCTCGGCCATGTGCGAAGCGCCTTCGACGTGACGGGCCAGGACGTGATCGATGCCACCGAGTTTCTTCAGTGCGGCATACAGGGGGTTGATGGCAGCGCCGGGGACGCCGAACGCGATATCAACGCCTTCGCGACGCATCACCAGTACGGCTGCCTCGATTGCTCTCATTCTGGCCATGACCATTCCTCTCGAATCGGTTGTTTTTCTGTTGAGGGAGAGGATGACCGCTGGGCGAAAGAGGGGGAATTGATGGATACTTCAGTTCTGTCGATATCTGGAGTATCGGATGGACCGTCATACCCTTATCCGTAGTTTCGTTCTGGTTGCCGACAACGGCAGCTTCGCTTCGGCAGCCCTCAGCGAGGGCGTTACGCCCGTGGTGATGGGCCGGCGGCTGGATGCGCTCGAGCAACACCTGGGCGTCAAGCTGATGCACCGCTCCACGCGCGGGCTGCAACTGACCGACCTGGGCGAGCAGTACCTTGAGCGTGCCCGCAACCTGCTCAAGGACTTCGACGAAGCCGACGCCAGCGTTGCGCGTGGTGGCAAGTCGGTGCGCGGGCATCTGGTGGTGTCCGCACCGGCGGCGTTCGGTCGACGCCATATCGCGCCCCATGCACCGTCGTTTCTGGCGCGATACCCAGACCTCAAGCTGTCGTTCAACTTCACTGACAGCGTGGTGGATCTGGTGCGTCAGGGCTACGACATGGGCATTCGTATCGGTGAGGTCACCGACCCCAACTACGTGGCGCTCAAGCTGTTTCCCAATCGCCGAGTGGTTTGCGGCGCGCCGCGTTATTTCGAGTTGTATGGTGTGCCGCGCACGCCGGATGACCTGGTGCGGCACAACTGCCTGGCGTTCAACATGCAGGGTGGCCAGCAACGCGGCTGGACCTTCCTGCGTGACGGCCGACAGGTGGCGGTGAAGGTGGCCGGCAACCTCGACTGCAACGATGGCGAGCTGCTCTATAGCTGGGTCAAGCAGGGGCTGGGGATCGGCTGGCGCTCCACCTGGGAGATCCAGGCCGAGCTGAAAGCGGGCGAGTTGGTGACGGTGCTCGACGAGTACGCCCTGCCAGCCTACGACATCCAGGCGGTGTTCCCGCAGCAGCGTTATCTGCCGGCCAAGGTGCGTTTCTTCATCGATTATCTGAAAGGCATCTACAACACGCCGGGCTACTGGGAAGCCCGTAATGGGTAAGGGTTATTCGATACTTTGATTGAGTTATTTGATTTTAATTTTTGTGCACAAAAATTATTTTAATTGTGCTCAGTGATTGTAATCGGTTTCTCCTTCGGCTATTTCATAGGGCGTTTTCTGATGCCGCGCACTTGTGTGTGGATGCCCGTATCTGCAGTTTTGGAGATTGCCTCTATGAGTAGCCTTAACCTGAATGTCGCTTTGAACATCACCCTCAATGCTCTCGCCGTGGGGCGAGAGATAAAGGCGGCGCCGCTGACAGTCGCGGTGCTGGATGCTGGTGGACACCTGATCAGCCTGCAGCGCGAGGACGGCGCCAGCCTGCTGCGCCCGCAGATCGCCATTGGCAAGGCCTGGGGTGCATTGGCCCTAGGCAAGGGCTCGCGGCTGATCGCTGCCGACGCGCAGCAACGTCCGGCGTTCATCGGTGCGGTCAACAATCTGGCGCAGGGCAGCCTGATCCCGGCCCCGGGTGGGGTTTTGATTCGTGACGAGCGCGGCGAGGTGATCGGCGCCGTCGGCATCACCGGCGACACCTCGGACATCGACGAGCAGTGCGCGGTGAGTGCGCTGGAGTCGCTCGGCCTGAAGGCGGATGCGGGGGCGTAGGGTTCCAGAGTAGCCGCAGGGCTGACCGGATCGCCGGCCGCTCGTAGCGACGCTAATAGTCGGTCATTGCAACGGCGTACTGCTGCGCGAGTACGCCCTACGGGATGTGGTCTGAAGGCCGAAGCTGGGCGTGAAATCTCAGGGCAGGCGTAGGGCGGACTCAGCGAGCGCCAGCGAGCAGTCCGCCATGCCCCTGCAACTGCGTGCTGCGCTCGAGCGCTCGGCGTATGCACGCCCTACAGTGACGGAGGTCGGAACGCCCTACGGTGGAACAGTCGCCTAGGCGCTGGTCACCAGTTCGGAGGCCATCGACGGCATCGGGCTGCCGTCGCAACCCTTGAGCACCAGCCGAATGATGGTCTGCGCCGCAGCTTCGTAGTCGGCGTCGTCCAGGCTGGCCTTGCCGGTTACGGTGGAGATCTGCCAGTCGAAGTCGGCGTAGGTCTGGGTCGCTGCCCAGATGCTGAACAGCAGGTGATGCGGGTCGACCTGCGCCATCAGGCCCTGATCGATCCAGCGCTGGATGCAGGCGATGTTGTGCTTGGCCTGGGCGTTGAGCTGTTCGGTCTGTTCCGGCGACAGGTGCGGTGCACCGTGCATGATCTCGCTGGCGAATACCTTGGAGGCATGCGGCAGTTCACGGGAGATGCGGATCTTCGAGCGGATGTAGGCGGTCAGCACTTCGCTCGGATGGCCCGGCTGGTTGAAGGGGGCAGAGGCGGCCAGCAGTGGCTCGATGATGCTTTCCAGGACCTCGCGGTAGAGGTTTTCCTTGGACTTGAAGTAGTAGTAGACGTTGGGCTTGGGCAGGCCTGCCTTGGCCGCAATGTCACTGGTCTTGGTGGCGGCGAAGCCCTTGTCGGCGAACTCTTCGCTGGCTGCGCGCAGGATGAGCTCTTTGTTACGCTCGCGAATGCTGGTCATAAGGCCCTGTGGTTTGCTCTGCCGCCGGGCGGCGGTCGGGCATGGTAGCACCGGCTTTGCGCGAGGCTCAAGCCAGCGGCCACGGGCTGCTCAGCGCTTAACTGACTCTCGGGTCAAATTTCTGTATACAAGAATTCGCTTTTCTGTTTCTATCGCGCATAGCGTTATCCATGACAAAAAGTCTCGGCGCGTGACGCTGCAGGAGACCCACCGTGAATACCCATCAGCTCGTCGACCCCTTCGGTCGGCGCATCACCTACCTGCGTTTGTCGGTGACCGATCGCTGCGATTTTCGCTGCACCTACTGCATGAGCGAGGACATGGTCTTCGCCCCGCGCCAGCAGATTCTCAGCCTGGAAGAGCTGTATGCCGTGGCCGACGCCTTTATCGGGCTGGGTGTGCGGCGTATTCGCATCACCGGCGGCGAGCCATTGGTACGCAAGAATCTGCTGAGCCTGTTGCAGCGCCTGGGTGAGCGTGACGAGCTGGATGACCTGGCCATTACCACCAATGGCTCGCAACTGGCGGAGATGGCCGCGCCGTTGCGCGCGGCGGGTGTGCGGCGCTTGAACATCAGCCTGGACTCCCTGCAGCGCGAGCGCTTCGCCGCCTTCACCCGACGCGACAAGCTCGACCAGGTGCTGGCCGGTATCGACGCCGCGCGTGCCGCCGGCTTCGACAGGATCAAGCTCAACAGCGTGGTGCAGAGCGGGCGTAACGACGACGAGGTGCTGGATCTGGTCGAGTTCGCCATCGAGCGCGGCCTGGATATCAGCTTCATCGAGGAAATGCCGTTGGGCAGCGTGGTCAGCCACAGCCGCGAGCAGACCTTCTGCTCCAGCGACGAGGTGCGCCAGCGCATCGAACAGCGGCATGCGTTGGTGCGCAGCAGCAAGGTTACTGGCGGGCCATCGCGCTACTGGCAGGTGCTCGGTACGCAGACCCAGGTAGGGTTCATCTCGCCACACAGTCACAACTTCTGCGGCGACTGCAACCGTGTGCGGGTCACCGCCGAGGGCAAGTTGGTGCTGTGTCTCGGCCATGACAACGCGCTGGATCTCAAGCGCCTGTTGCGCGCGCATCCGGGTGACGGCGAGTGCCTGCGCCAGGCGTTGATCGAGGCGCTGCGGCTCAAACCCGAGCGGCACCATTTTGCTACCGACGAGCAGGTACAGGTGGTGCGCTTCATGAGCATGACCGGCGGCTAGGCCGTCACCGCAATCTCAAAACAACAATAAGGAGGCTCTTGATGCAGCCTGTACGACTGTGCCTGTTTTCCACCATTCTGCTGACGCCCGCTGTCCTGGCGCAGACCTACGTGGTCGGTGTCGAGGACCTGCCATTCGCGCCGCACTACAGCCTCGATGGCGAGGGACAGTACCGTGGTTTCGCCCGCGAGGTGCTGGATGCCTTCGCCGCCGATAGTGGCCTGAGCCTGAGCTACAAGGCGTTGCCGGTGGATCAGTTGCTGCCGGCCCTGCAGCGCGGCGAGATCGACTTCAAGTACCCGGACAGTCCGCACTGGGCCGGCGCGCAAAAGGCGGGCATGGCGCTGCACTACAGCCAGGCCGTGGTCGACTACGTCGATGGTGCGCTGGTCGCGCCGCAGCGCCAGGGGCAGCCGTTGGAAAACATTCATCGCCTGGCGATGGTGCAGGGCTGGACGCCGCGTGGATACGAGCAGCGTATCGACAGTGGGCAGATCCAGCTGAGTTACAGCGACGATCTGCGCCAGATGATTCGTCAGGCCTTGAAGCAGGAGACTGACGGCGCCTACTTCAATGTGGTGGTGGCCACCCATTATCTGGACAACATTCGCGCCCGGCTTGGTGCCTTGGTGTTCGACCCCAAGTTGCCGCACACCCGTGGCAGTTTTCATCTGTCGAGTCAGCGCCATCCGCAGCTGATCGCCCGTTTCGATCGTTTTCTCACGGAACACGCGGCCCAGGTGGCGGCGCTCAAGGCGAGCTATCGGGTAGAGGCCAATCTCGATAGTGAGTACATGGGGGTCGAGCAATGGAAGGTGGACTTTCTCGAGCGGCAGAAAGAAAAAGCCGGCGCACAGGCGCCGGCTTCCTCACGTCAGTGAGTGCTCAGAGGCTGGCGTCGGCGCGTTTCAGTGCCTGCGCCTGGCCATGCATCAGGCCATAGTGCAGTACGGCGCCGAGCAGGGCGCCAAGCAGCCAGGCGTAGCCAGACAGGTGGCTCAGAACGGGCGCCCATACCGAGGCGACGGAGAATACGGAACCGATGGCGAAGGCGAGCATCGCCTTGCGGTTCCAGCCGCCGTCGAAGTAATAGGCCGAACCGACCTCGGCGCTGAACAGCTGCTGCAGGTCGAGCTTGCGGCGACGCACCAGGTAGTAGTCGGCGACGATGATGCCGTATAGCGGAGCCAGCACCGCGCCCAAGGTGTCGACGAAGGCGGCGATACCGACGCTGCTGATGAAGGCCACCCACAGGGCGCCGATGAAGAAGGCGATGCCGGCGGTGATGAAGCCACCGGTGCGGGCGCTGATGTGTGCTGGTGCCAGGTTGGCCAGGTCGTAAGCTGGCGGGATGAAGTTGGCCACCAGGTTGATGCCCACGGTCGCGGCGAAGAAGGTCAGCGCGGCGATGATGGTCAGGGTCAGGTTGTCGACACGCGCAACGATATCGGTCGGGTTGGTTAGCGTTTCGCCGAACACCACCACGGTGCCGGCGGTGATCACCAGCGCGATCAGCGAGAAGATTGCCAGGCTCACCGGCAGGCCGAGGAAATTGCCGATGGTCATCTGCTTCTCGCTTTTGACGAAGCGGGCGAAGTCGCCGTAGTTGATCACCACCGCGGCGAAGTAGGCGACCATGGTACCGACTACCGCGAAGAACGCGGCCACCGGGCCAGCGGTATACTCACCGCTGCCGCTGAAGATGTTGCCTAGCTCACTGAGCAGGCTCGGGCCGGCCTGGTACCAGATCAGGCCCATCAGCACGATCATCACCAAGTAGACCAGCGGCCCGGCCCAGTTGAGGAAGCGGGTGATCCAGCTCATGCCGCAGACAAAAAGGCTGACCTGGAACACGCAGACGATCACGTAGGACAGCCAGCCAATGGCGGTCAGCCCCATATAGACGGCCGGGTTCTGTGGCTCCAGCAGCGAGTTGAGTAGCAGGGCGACTGCGGTGGAAGCGAAGTAGGTCTGCACGCCGTACCAGAAGATGGCGACGATGCCACGTACCAGTGCGGGGAAGTTGGCGCCGCGTACGCCCATGCTGGCGCGGGCGAACACCGGGAAGGGGATGCCGTATTTGACGCTGGGTTTGCCGGTCAGTTGTACCAGGCCCATGACGATGCAGCCGGCGAGGACGATACCGGCCAGCACCGCCCAGCCATTGAGCCCGTAGGAGATGAACAGCGTCGCCGCCAGGGTGTAGCCGAACAGGCTTTGAATGTCGTTCGACCAGACGTTGAAAATCTCGAACCAGCCCCAGGTACGTTTTTCTGGGGCCAGTGGGGCGAGGTCCTCGTTGTGTAGCGAGGGATCGATGTGCTTGATGCGAAAGTCTTCGGTGGTGGACATGGACAGCTCCCAGTTTTGTTCTTGCGCCGCGGCGATCTATGAGGAGATTTGTCTGCAGGTTTCGTTCCGATTTTGTATTCGCGTCGTGACTGAATCGATGTATACAGCCATTTCGACAGTGTTTCGGTCGTAACCTGAATGTCTTGTACACAGAAAATACGTTGCTGAATATGGCTTTCGGATAAATTGCACACAAAAATCAGATATATTGTGATCAAAAACTTGACTTTACGGTCAGTTGTATGGCTGCAAGCTATTGATTGAAAAGCGCCTGGGAGTGCCAGGTTGTGCACCGGCGTGGTGCTGAGGTGTATTGGCTGGCGCTGGGTTGGTGCGGCGAT
This sequence comes from Pseudomonas sp. o96-267, assembly GCF_003935465.1. NCBI lineage: Bacteria > Pseudomonadati > Pseudomonadota > Gammaproteobacteria > Pseudomonadales > Pseudomonadaceae > Pseudomonas > Pseudomonas sp. o96-267. The sequence goes on along the minus strand of NZ_RHQP01000005.1, from coordinate 64,296 downwards.
ACAGACCGCTTTGTCAAAGGCGGTGCGTACGGCGCATCCTGCGGATGGTGTCCTGCTGCGTAGTGTGTGTCGTACGCACCTGCCATTGATCGGTCAAAGAAAAAGGGGGAGGGCGCGAACGCCATCCCCCTTTTACCCGGCCGCCGTCCCTACCCGACGTCAGCCAAGTTCGTTGCGGCCGTGATCAGAAGTGATACTTGACCAATGCCTGCACGGCGGTCTGGTCGAAGCGATCATCCGACCCGTCCACCGGCTTCACGCCGTACTTGGCGCGCCACATGTTGATCTCGGTGCCCACGTAAAGCTGACGCTCCTTGCCGAACAGAGTCTTGCCCGCATCCCACTTGACCTGGATCGAAGAGCCCACCGAGGTCTGGGTGCCGGCATCACGCGACGGCGAACGCCAGTCGAGGAAGCCGTCGACGACGAAATCCTGGTCACCCAGGCTGAACGGGTATGCCGCGCTGACGGTCAGCTGGGTCGCGTAGCCGTTGCTATTACTGTCGGCGAAGAAGGTGTGGTTGTTGATCTTCACCTGATACAGGTTGGTCTTGAAGTAGGTGAAGCCGGGCACTTCCCAGTCCAGGCCAATGCCGTAGAGGTAGTTCTCCGGGCCAGGGCCGCCTTCGCCTTTCTCGTAGGTGAAGGCGGCGAACACGTCCTTGATCGGGCCGGCGGCCAGCTTCTGCCCAGTCAGCCAGCTCAGGCTGATGCGCGGGGAGAACTCCATGTAGTAGAAGGAGTTCTTGTCATGCTGACGGAAGGTGCCGTTGTCGAAGCTGCCGCGCGACTGCACGTTGTCGGCGCGGATGTAGTCGAGGAAGTAGAAAACGTCGCCCCAGGCCCAGCCACTGGCGTGCTCGAAGGTGAAGGTGGTCTGGGTGCGCTGTTCTTCGCCGTTGAAGTTCATGCGCTGGAAGTTCTCGCCGTACAGATACGACAGGCTGTTGTCCTGCCAGTTAAGCAGGTCGCCAGCGAGTGCCTGCTGACCGGAGAACAGTCCGGCTGACAGGGCGAGGCAGTGGGGCAGATGCTTGAGTTTCATCGGTTTTCCTTATTGTTGGAGTGCACGCGGGCGTCCCCCGGCGGCGGGCCGCCGGGAGTTGGGTCTAAGCCAGGGTCAGCTCGGTCGGGCGGCCGGGTCGAGGTCGCGGCTGAGGGTCTTGAGGCTGTTGTCGTCGATGGCTGCATCGTACGGGCGGTTCTGCAGCACGGTATGCAGGTGCGCCTCGGGGTCGTATTCGCTTTCATCCTCTTCTTCCAGTTGCGGATCATCCGGTAGGAAGAGATTGAGCAGAATGGCGCTGAAGGCGCCGATGGTGATCGGCGAACCGAAGATATTCTTCAGTACGTCCGGCATGTGCGAAAGCACGTCCGGTACGCCGGCTACACCCAGGCCAAGGCCCAGGGAAATGGCCACGATCAGTACGTTGCGGCGGTGCAGGCCGGCTTCGCTGAGAATCTTGATACCGGCCACCGCGACGGTGCCGAACATGATCAGGGTGGCGCCACCGAGCACCGGCTTGGGCATCAGCTGCAACACCGCGCCTACCACCGGGAACAGGCCCAGCAGCACCAGGATGCTGGCGATGTAGAAACCCACATGACGGCTGGCCACGCCGGTGAGCTGGATTACCCCGTTGTTCTGGCTGAAGGTGGTCATCGGCAGGCTGTTGAACATCGCAGCGACCGCCGAGTTGCAGCCATCGGCCAGCACCCCGGATTTGATCCGGCGCATGTACAGCGGCCCTTTGACCGGCTGTTTGGAGATGATCGAGTTGGCGGTCAGGTCGCCTGCGGTCTCCAGCGGGGTGATCAGGAAGATCACGGCGATCGGCACGAAGGCGATCCAGTCGAAGCCGAAGCCGTACTTGAATGGTTGCGGCACGCTGATCAGCGGTACCTCGGCCATGTTGGCGAAGTCCACCCGGCCGGTGAACCAGGCGACCGCAAAGCCCAGGGTCAGGCCGATGATAACCGCCGACAGGCGCAGCACCTGCGAGGAGGCGCGGTTGAGCAGGACGATGGTGCCCAGCACCAGGCCGCCGAGGGCCAGATGGTGCAGGGCGCCGAGGTCCGGCGCGCCATAGCCGCCGGCCAGATCGGTCATGCCCACCTTGATCAGCGACAACCCCATCAGGCAGATGATGGTGCCGGTCACCACCGGGGTGATCACCTTGCGCAGCTTGTTGATGAATTGACTGAAGGCAATCTCGACGAAGGCGGCGCAGAAGCAGATGCCGAACAGCGTGGCGAGTATCTCCTCCTCGCTGGCGCCGCGGCCCTTGACGATGAAGCCAGCGCTGAGAATCACGCTGAGGAAGCCGAAACTGGTGCCTTGCAGACACAGCAGGCCGGAACCGATTGGGCCGATGCGTTTGGCCTGGACGAAGGTACCGAGGCCGGAGACGAACAGCGCCATGCTGACCAGATAGGGCACGTGGGCACCCAGGCCCAGAGCACTGCCGACGATCAGGGTAGGGGTGATGATGCCAACGAAGCTGGCCAGCACATGCTGCAACGCCGCGAAGATGGCTGGGGCGAAAGCTGGCGTGTCGTCCAGCTGATAGATCAGGTCGCTGTTGCCGTCGGGCGTAGCTTGGGCTTGGGTGTTGCTGTCTGTGGTCATGTCATAGCCTGCCAGTTGTTCTTATATGGTCATGGGCTTACACGAGGCTTCACGGCACCTCTGCTCCGATCAATCGAAAAATTGTCCGACTGGTCAGGATGTCGTCGACTATAGCAACTTGTGGACACTGTTAAAAACAATTTATTTTTAGATTGTGCACAAAAAATGAACCGCCGGTCAGCTCGCGCTGCCGGCGGTTCATGGATGTAAAAAGATGCCGCGCCGAGTCACGGGCGCGACATGTGTGGCAATCAGTTGATCTGAGCGCCTTTGCTGATCCAGCTGCCGATCAGGTCTCGTTCGTCCTGGGTCATCTGAGTGATGTTGCCCAGCGGCATGATCTGCGTGGCCACGGTCTGCGCGTGGATCTTCGCTGCCTGAGCCTTCATCTGCTCCGGCGTATCGAGCATCAGGCCGGCCGGCGCGGCGCTGAACATCGGGCTGCTCGGGCTCGCCGAGTGGCACACGGTGCAGCGCTCGTGGATCACGCTTTCAACCTGGGCGAAATCGGTGCTGGCGGCAGGTGTCGCACTGTCAGCGGCAGTGGACGGTTCCTCGCTTGCATCGGCTTTGGCTTGGGTTTCCTCGGCAGCAGGCTCGTTGGTGGTGACGGGGTTGCCAGGGCGACCGGTAGCTGGAACGGGAGCGTACTTGATTGCCGGCGCTTGAGCCGTTGCCGGTGCGCTGACAGCCTTCGTTTGCGGGCCGGTGACATAAGCCAGGCAGATCATGCCCAGCGCTGCGGCCGGCAGCGTCCAGACGTACTTGCTGCTGTCGTGGCGGGTGTTGAAGTAGTGCCGCACCAGCACGGCCAGAATCGCGATACCTGCCAGGATCAGCCAGTTGTATTGGCTGCCGTAGGTGCTCGGGAAGTGGTTGCTGATCATGATGAACAGCACTGGCAGGGTGAAGTAGTTGTTGTGGCGCGAGCGCAGCAGGCCTTTGGCCGGCAGGGTCGGGTCCGGCGTGGTGTTTTCCTCGATGGCCTTAACCAGTGCGCGCTGGGCCGGCATGATGGTGAAGAACACGTTGCCGACCATGATGGTGCCAATGATGGCGCCGACATGGATGTACGCGGCGCGACCACTGAAAATCTGGCTGAAGCCGTAGGCGGCAGCGATGATCAGAACGAACAGCACGGCGCCGAGCAGGGCCGGGCGTTTGCCCAGCGGCGAATCGCACAGGAAGTGGTAGATCACATAGCTCAGTGCCATGGAGCCGAGGCCGATGGCGATGGCCGCTGCTGGCGCCAGGTCGATGCCTGGCTTGACCAGATATAGGCTCGGGTTGAGGTAATAAACCACCAGCAGCAGGGCGACGCCCGACAGCCAGGTGGCGTAGGCTTCCCATTTGAACCAGTGCAGGTTCTCCGGCATTTTCGGCGGAGCCAGCTTGTACTTTTCCAGGTGGTAGATACCGCCGCCGTGAATCGCCCAGAGGTCGCCCGACAGGCCCTCGCGGGGATTGCTACGGTTGAGGTTGTTCTCCAGCCAGACGAAATAGAACGATGCGCCGATCCAGGCGATACCGGTGATCATATGGATCCAGCGGATGCCCAGGTTTAGCCATTCGGTGAAATGTGCTTCCACGATCTGTACCTCTTTCCCAGGGTAGGCACGCCAGCCCCAGGCTTCTCTTATTGGTGGGGGTTGAGGAGGAGAAGCTCGTCCTCATTGAAGAAATGCTCATCGCAGTTGTTGCCGGAACCACTGCGATCAACCACCAGGAAGTCATCCCGCTTTTCGATCGTCAGCACCGGGTGGTGCCAGACGCCGCGATGGTAATTGATGCCCTGCCTGCCATTACTGAGGAAGGCACGGACGGACCCTGATACAGGTACATCGCCAACTGGCGCGACCACGATCAGAAAGGGATTGCCGAGCAGCGGAATGAAAGCCTGGCTGCCCAGCGGATGGCGTTCCAGCATGCGGATGGTCAACGGCATCTCGAGCGACTCAGCGCTGAAGATGCTGATGATGGCCTGATCCTCCGGCTGTGCGGTCTGCACCGTGGCCAGCTTGTGATAGCGGCGGGTGGAACCGTTGTTGATCATGAAGAAATCGCTGCCTTCGGTTTCGATCACGTCACCGAAAGGGGCGAAGGCTTCTTTGCTCAGGGGCTCGATGGTCAGGCTACGCATAGCTGTTCTACTTGTTCTGTTCGGGTGGGGGACTGCAGCGCTTACAGCTGCTGCAGGCGGAACATGGCGATCTTGTTGATCTCGGTCAGGGCGGTGGCGAATTCCTGCTCCGGCGTGTTGTGAATGCGCTCTTCGAAGGCGGCCAGGATCTGGTGACGGTTGCTGCCCTTGACGGCCTTGATGAAGGGGAAGCCGAACTTGGCCTTGTAGGCGTCGTTGAGTTCGGTGAAACGGGCGAACTCCTCGGCGGTGCATTCGTGGATGCCTGCACCGGATTGCTCGGCGGTGCTGGAGGCGGTCAGCTCGCCACGCACTGCAGCCTTGCCGGCCAGGTCCGGGTGCGCGTTGATCAGTGCCAGCTGCGCTTCATGGCTGGCGGACAGGAGGATATCGGCCATGCGCTGTTGCAGGCTGTCGATGTCGTCCACGCTTTCGTCCAGGCCGAGGTCATAGGCTTTCTCGGCGACCCAGGGCGAGTGCTCGTAGATGTCGGCGAAGGCGGCAACGAAGGCCTCGCGGCTGAGCTGGGAAGGGGTCAGGGTCTGGAAACGGCTCATGGGCGGTTCTCTTGTTCGGTCGCGCGGAAGGGGTGGGTGGCATGCCAGTGCCTGGCGATGTCGACACGGCGGGCGCACCAGACCTTGTCATGGCTCTTCACGTAGTCGATGAAGCGCGCCAGCGAAGCCAGGCGCGCCGGGCGGCCGAGCAGGCGGCAGTGCATGCCGATCGACAGCATCTTCGGTGCGCCGGCCTCACCCTCGGCGTAGAGCACGTCGAAGGCATCCTTGAGGTATTCGAAGAAATCGTCGCCCTTGTTGAAGCCCTGTACCTGGGTGAAGCGCATGTCGTTGGTGTCCAGGGTGTAGGGGATCACCAGGTGCGGCTTCTCTGCGGTGCTGGCCGGGTCCCAGTAGGGCAGGTCGTCGTCGTAGGTGTCGGAATCGTAGAGGAAACCGCCTTCCTCGCGCACGAGGCGCCGGGTGTTCGGGCCCAGACGACCGGTGTACCAGCCCAGCGGACGTTCGCCGCTCAGCTCGGTGAGGATGCGAATGGCCTCGAGCATGTGCTCGCGCTCGGTGGCTTCTTCCATGTTCTGGTAGTCGATCCAGCGATAGCCGTGGCTGCAGATCTCATGCCCGGCAGCGACCATTTCGCGAATCACGTCCGGGTGACGCTGGGCGGCCATGGCCACGGCGAAGATGGTCAGTGGAATGTCGTGTTGCTTGAACAGGTTGAGCAGGCGCCAGACACCGGTGCGGCTGCCGTACTCGTAGAGCGACTCCATGCACAGGTTGCGCTGACCCTGCAGCGGCTGAGCGGCGACCATCTCGGAGAGGAAGGCTTCGGACTCCTTGTCCCCGTGAAGAATGTTGCGTTCACCGCCTTCTTCGTAGTTGAGCACGAAGGACAGGGCGATGCGGGCATCGCCCGGCCAGTGCGGGTGGGGAGGGTTTGCGCCGTAGCCGATCAAATCGCGTGGGTAATCAGCGTTCACTGCAGTCTTCCTATCTGTAACGTTGCGGTCACTGCGTGCCGGGTAATCGACGGCTACGCGACCGGGATGAGCAATTGTATACAAAGTTAGTCGCCGTTTGTAAATCGACTTTTCATCATTTTATTCAGTGTGCGCCTCGCCTGGAAAATTGCCGAACTGGTCAGCAATTCATGCGGCCGATGGCGTAGTTGCTGGTGTGCGCCGATGTGGGCGATGAGCCTGTTTGGTGCACCGACAGCGCCTGCATTGGAATTATTGTGTACAATTTGTGCGTAAAGTGTTTTATATTAGATCTGCATGCTATCCTGCGATTGCGTCGGAGCATTGCGACGAGCCGATTTCAACAGAGTAGAGGAGGTGTGGTGTTCGTAGGGCGCCAGGCGCCGCGGGCATCCGAGACCCATGGGACGTTTGACTACACATGTACTGGATGCCGCACACGGCTGCCCAGGGAGTGACATCAAGGTCGAGCTGTATCGCGTCGAAGGCGCGCAGCTGGAGCTGATCAACAGCGTTACCACCAACCACGACGGCCGTTGCGATGCGCCGGTTTTGCAGGGTGATGACTACCGCACGGGCGTCTACCAGCTGCACTTCCACGCCGGCGACTACTACCGCGCCCGTGGCGTGAAACTGCCTGATACGGCCTTCCTCGACGTGGTCGTCCTGCGTTTCGGCATCGATGCCGGCCAGGAGCACTACCACGTGCCGCTGCTGATTTCCCCTTACAGCTACTCCACCTATCGCGGTAGCTGAGTGACTGGCAGGCCAGGCGCCTGCCAGACGAATGCTTGTCACCCTCAGACTCGTTTGAGTCCTTACGCCCGCTCACACTGCGGGCTTTTTTTCGCCTGTATTTCGGGGTGCTGTTGCTGGGTGAGCCATCACACGGCCCATCGGTGGGGCGCCTATTACGAACAGCGTGATGGGCGGCGCACCCTGCCGAGCGTCTTCGTTGCGTAGTCCGGGAACGGGCTGGCGACGTGCTTGCGGCTCGCGTGCCTGCCGTTACCGAGACAAACGAAAACCCCGGCACCAAGGCCGGGGGTTCGTTCAGCGCCTGGTGTTAGTCGTCAGAGGAAGGCGAACTTGGCGATGAAAATGATGCACAGGGCGTACAGGCTCAGCGATACCTTGTCGCTCTGACCGGTCAGCAGCTTCAGCGTGGCGTAGGTCAGAAAGCCCAGAGCGATGCCGTTGGCGATGGAGAAGGTCAACGGCATCATCACCACGGTGACGATGGCCGGGATGGTGTCGGTATGGTCCTTCCAGTCGATGTGCGCCATGCCGCTCATCATCAGCATCGCCACGTAGATCAGTGCGCCAGCGGTGGCGTAGGCGGGGATCATGCCGGCCAGTGGGGCGAAGAACATCGCGGCGAGGAACAGGAAGCCGACGGTGATGGCCGTCAGGCCGGTGCGGCCACCGGCGGCAACGCCTGCAGCGCTTTCCACATAGCTGGTCACCGGCGGGCAACCAACCACGGCACCGACGACGCTGGAGGTGGAGTCGGCTTTCAGCGCCTTGGACAGGTTCTGGATTTTGCCGTCTTCATCCACCAGGTTGGCGCGGTGTGCCACACCCATCAGCGTGCCGGCGGTGTCGAACATGTTCACGAAGAGGAAGGCCAGGATCACACTGATCATCGCCACGTTGAACGCGCCGGCAATGTCCATGGCCAGGAAGGTCGGCGCCAGGCGCGGCGGCATCGACACCAGGCCGCCGTACTCCACTAGGCCTAGAGCCCAGCCGATGGCGGTTACGCCGAGCATACTGAAGAGAATGGCGCCGAACACATTGCGGTGGCTGAGCACGGCGATCAGCAGGAAGCATACGGCGGCGAGCAGCGCCGACGGGTTGCCGAACGAGCCCATGGTCAGCAGGGTGGCTGGGCTGTCGACGACGATCCCGGCAGTCTTCAGACCGATCAGGCCGAGGAACAGGCCGACCCCGGCACCCATGGCGAAGCGCAGACTCATCGGAATGCTGTTGAGCAGCCACTCGCGGATCTTCGACAGGCTCATGATCATGAACAGCACGCCGGAGATGAATACGGCGCCCAGTGCGATCTCCCAGCTGTAACCCATCTCGCCGACGACGGTGTAGGTGAAGAAGGCATTCAGGCCCATACCCGGCGCCAGGCCGACCGGCCAGTTGGCGTACAGGCCCATGAGGAAGCAGCCCAGCGCCGCACCGATGCAGGTGGCGACGAAGGCCGCGCCATGATCGATGCCGGCGGTAGCCATGATGTTGGGGTTGACGAAGATGATGTAGGCCATGGTGACGAAGGTCGTCAGGCCGGCCAGCAGCTCGGTCTTGATGGTGGTGCGGTGCTCGGTCAGTTTGAAGAAGCGGTCGAGCAGACCACCGCTTGCCAGTTGATTCGCGTGTTGTTCTTGTTTGACGCTTTCCACAGCGGGTACTCCTCATCTCTCTTGTTGTGTACCGCCCAGAGCGTTGCGCATGAACAATGCTCTCTGAGGCAGGCGGTGTTTTCGACGGTGCTTCCTGGCTAAGTTGTTGACCGAGCGGTCAAGAAGTCACTCAGGCGCGATTATGCTGTTGTATACAAAAAATGCAATTAATGTTTTTAGTGTTGCATTAATCGCACCAGTCGATCGCGCGGATCGAGAAACGAACGGATTTGGCGACAATCCTTTCGGATAATTAAATAAAATTCATATAAAACAATAAGATATGTTTATTGGGTGATCGGTGGCTGTAACCGATCAAGCGTCGGTGCGTCGACCTGAGCGGGTCCTTAGCCACTAATGAACTGAGAGGGCAGCTGTATATAAGGAAAGAATTTGTTGTTCTGGGTTGAGCCATGGCTGAGGTTCGGACGATGCTCAGCTACGACGTCGTACAACGAGTGGTGTGATGGCTGATTGACTTGTGTACAATTGCCCCAATTTTTTTCTGATGTTTTTTCGCTCGGAGCTTGTCAGCTACCGGGTAGAACACAGTAGAGTCGCAGTGTCGCCGACTCTCATTGACGCGAGCCAGAATGAACGATCAATTGCAGCCTCTCAAGAAGCAGCCGCGCGTGGGCAAAAGCAGCCGCAGCGGGACTCAGGACGATGTCGTATATGCCCACATCTTCGATGCCATTCTCGAACAGCGTCTGGCGCCTGGCACCAAGCTGAGCGAAGAGGCGTTGGGTGAGATCTTCGGCGTCAGTCGCACCATTATTCGTCGCGCCCTGTCACGTTTGGCCCACGAGGGTGTGGTACTGCTGCGCCCGAACCGCGGTGCGGTAGTGGCCAGCCCGAGCGTCGAAGAGGCGCGGCAGATCTTCTATGCGCGCCGTCTGGTCGAGCGTGCCATCACCGAGCTGGCCGTCGAGCACGCCACCGCTGAGCAGCTCGCTGAGCTACGGCAGATGGTCAAGGACGAGCAGGACAGCTTCTCGCGCGGTGACCGGGGCGCAGGTATTCGTCTGTCCGGCGAATTCCACCTGAAGCTGGCCGAGGCCGCGCGTAATGCGCCGCTGGTGAGTTTCCAGCGCAGCCTGGTTTCGCAGACCTCGCTGATCATCGCCCAGTACGAAAGCGGCAGCCGTTCGCATTGCTCCTACGACGAACACAATCAGCTGATCGACGCTATCGAAGCGCGCGATGCCGAGCGTGCGGTGCACCTGATGATGCATCACATGGATCACATCGACAGCAAGCTGAACCTGGACGAGGAAAGTGCCTCGGACGACCTGCACGCGGTGTTCTCGCACCTGCTGCAAACCAAGAAGAAGCCCGGCCGCAGCGCTGCCAATCGCTGATCGACTGCGTGTGACAAGAAAGCCCCGGTGCTCGCGCATCGGGGCTTTTTCGTTGTGGAGATGATCTGGCTGAGGTGAAGCGCATTTGTGTAGGAGCGAATTCATTCGCGATGCTGTAGGGCATTGCCTACAGCCTGATCGCGGATAAATCCGCTCCTACGAGGTGCGTAGATCGTCGTCTTCAATCGCGCTGGTGCACCGATACACCGGCGGCGAAGGTCTCTTTCACGGTGCGGTCATCGCCGAGCATGGTCAGGGCGAACAGGCGCTCCTCCAGGCTCTTGGCCTGCTGCATGCGGTAGCTGATCAGCGGCGTGGCGTTGTAGTCCAGCACCAGGAAGTCGGCGTCCTTGCCGGGCAGGAAGTTGCCCAGCTTGTCGTCAAGATACAGTGCGTTGGCGCCGCCCAAGGTGGCCAGGTACAGCGACTTGAACGGATCGAGCTTCTTGCCCTGTAGCTGCATGATCTTGTACGCCTCGTTCAGCGATTGCAGCTGGCTGAAGCTGGTGCCGCCGCCGACGTCGGTGCCGAGACCGACGCGCACGCCATGTTCTTCCAGCTTGTTCAGGTCGAACAGGCCGCTGCCCAGGAACAGGTTGGAGGTCGGGCAGAAGGCGACAGCCGAGCCGGTCTCGGCCAGGCGCTTGCACTCGTCGTCGCACAGGTGCACGCCATGGGCGAACACTGCGCGCGGGCCGATCAGCTTGTGGTGGTCGTAGACGTCCAGGTAGCCCTTGCGCGCAGGGAACAGTTCCTTGACCCAGGCCACCTCAGCCTTGTTTTCGGAAATGTGGGTGTGCATGTACAGGTCCGGGTACTCGCCGAACAGCTTACCGGCCAGATCCAACTGCTCCGGTGTACTGGTGGGGGCGAAGCGCGGGGTGACGGCGTAGTGCAGGCGGCCTTTGCCGTGCCAGCGTTCGATCAGCGCCTTGCTCTCGGCGTAGCCGCTTTCGGGGGTGTCGGTCAGGTAGTCCGGGGCGTTGCGATCCATCAGCACCTTGCCGGCGATCATGCGCAGGTTGAGCTTGTCCGCCTGCTCGAAGAAGGCATCCACCGATTGCGGGTGCACGCTGCCGAATACCAGGGCGGTGGTGGTGCCGTTGCGCAACAGTTCCTTGAGGAAGATCGCCGCCACGTCGCTGGCATGCGCCTTGTCTTCGAACTGTTTCTCGGTGGGGAAGGTGTAGGTGTTGAGCCAGTCCAGCAACTGCTCGCCGTAGGAGGCGATCATGCCGGTCTGCGGGTAGTGGATATGGGTGTCGATGAAACCTGGGGTGATCAGCGCATCGCGGTAGTGCTGGACCTCGACGCCGGCCAGCTTGGGTAGCAGCTCGGCAGCTGCACCAACCTGGGCGACCTTGCCGTTCTCGATCAGCAGAATGCCGTCTTCGAAGTACTGGTAGGACTGCTCGACACCGACGACAGCCGGGTCGGCGAGGCTGTGCAGGATGGCGGCGCGGTAGGCTTTGCGGGTGTTACTCATTATTCGAAATCTCATCAGTAGGATGCGCCGTGCGCACCATTTAAGGGGAGCTGGTGCCCACGGCGCACCCTACGACTTGCTCTGCGTAGGGGGAGCTGTGCGCACCAAGAGTCAGGACCGGCGTGAGGCCGGAAGCAGCTTGGCGACGCTGGATTCGCCTTTCTTCACGTCCTGGCCGAAGCTTGCGTTGTAGGTGGCGATCACCTCGCCGGCGATGGATACGGCGATTTCCACCGGCAGTTTGCCTTTCACTTCGGCCAGGCCCATGGGGCAGCGCATGCGTGCCATCAACGTTTCCTCGAAGCCGCGTTCGCGCAGGCGATGCTCGAACTTGACGCGCTTGGTTTTCGAGCCGATCAGGCCGTAGTAGGCGAAGTCGCCGCGTTTGAGGATCGCCGCGGTCAGCTCCAGATCGAGCTGATGGTTGTGGGTCATGACGATGTAGTAGCTACCAGGCGGCATGCTCTCCACCTCGTCGACCACCTCGTCGTTGACGATCTTCTGCGCACCAGCGGGGATGTGTTCGGGGAATTCGTTCTCCCGTGAGTCGATCCAGCGCACCTTGCAGGGCAGGCTGGCCAGCAGCGGTACCAGCGCGCGGCCGACGTGACCGGCGCCGAACACGGCGATCTGCGCCTGTGGCTGGCCCATGGGTTCGAACAGCAGCACGGTGGCGCCGCCGCAGCATTGGCCAAGGCTGGCGCCAAGAGAGAAACGCTCCAGGCGGGTGTCCTGGCTGCGGCTGGCGAGCATCTCGCGCGCCATCTCCATGGCCTTGTATTCCAGATGACCGCCGCCGATGGTCTCGAAGATACGTTCGGCGGTGACCACCATCTTCGAGCCGGCATTACGTGGCGTCGAGCCACGTTCCTCGATGATGGTCACCAGCACGCAGGCTTCACCTTGTTGTTGCAGGTCGGCGAGGGCGCTGATCCAGCTCATTTGCTCAGCCTCCAGGAAGGCGTGGTTTGTCCCGGGCGCGGCAGGCGCCAGTTGCTCGGCGAAGGGGCCAGAATCGGCTCTGGTGCCGGGCGAGCGGGTGGTGTATTCGGTTCGGTGTGTTTTGTCATTGTTGTACACCCATTCATCATTTGTTCGCAGTCGCAGGTCTGTGGGAGGCGCTTTCGGCTCGGGCATCCTGCTTCGCTCTACCTCCTGCATCCCTGCATCCCTGCAGTCGCAGCGGCGACAGTCGCGGCTAAAGCCCCTCCCACGGCAGCCTGAGGCTGCGCCAGGTCAGGCCGGTTCGACCTCGGCAGCGCTGGCAGCCTTGCTCTGTGCCTTCAGTTTGCGCATCTGTTCCACACCCCAGAGCACGCGCTCAGGCGTGGCCGGGGCGTCGATCTGCGGTTGCATCTTGTAGTCGGCCAGGCTGGCCACCGCGTCCTTCAGCGCGCACCAGGCGGCGATGCCGAGCATGAACGGCGGCTCGCCGACTGCCTTGGAGTGGAACACGGTGTCTTCCGGGTTCTTGCGGTTCTCCACCAGCTTCACGCGCAGGTCGATGGGCATGTCGGCGATGGCCGGGATCTTGTAGCTGGCCGGGCCGTTGGTCATCAGTTTGCCCTTGGCGTTCCACACCAGCTCTTCCATGGTCAGCCAGCCCATACCCTGGACGAACGCGCCCTCGACCTGGCCGATGTCGATGGCCGGGTTCAGCGAGTCGCCGACGTCATGCAGGATATCGCCACGCAGCATGCGGTATTCGCCGGTCAGGGTGTCGACCAGCACTTCCACGCAGGCCACGCCGTAGGCGTAGTAGTAGAAGGGACGGCCAGCCGCCTTGTCGCGGTCGTAGTAGATCTTCGGGGTGCGATAGAAACCGGTCGAGGACAGCGAGACCTGGCCGAAGTAGGCCTTCTGGATCACCTCCTCGAAGGACAGGAAGTGATCGCGTACGCGCACCTGGCCATTGCGGAATTCGATGTCTTCCGGGGTGACCTTGTACTCGCGCACCAGGAAGTCCACCAGGCGCTGCTTGATGGTCTCGGCCGCGTTCTTCGCCGCCATGCCGTTGAGGTCGGTGCCGCTGGAGGCTGCAGTGGGCGAAGTGTTGGGCACCTTGTCGGTGTTGGTGGCGGTGATCTGGATGCGTTCGATATCGACCTGGAACACTTCGGCGACGACCTGCGCGACCTTGGTGTTGAGGCCCTGGCCCATCTCGGTGCCGCCGTGGTTCAGGTGGATCGAGCCGTCTGTGTAGATGTGGATCAGCGCGCCAGCCTGGTTGAGGAAGGTGGCGGTGAAGCTGATGCCGAATTTCACCGGGGTCATGGCCAGGCCTTTCTTCAGTACCGGGCTTTTCTGGTTGAACTCGATGATCTCGCGACGGCGCTTGGCGTACTCGGCGCTTTCCTCGAGCTCGGCGGTCATCTCGTGGATGACGTTGTGCTCCACCGTCTGGTGGTAGTGGGTGACGTTGCGCTCGGTCTTGCCGTAGTAGTTGGTCTTGCGCACTTCCAGTGGGTCCTTGCCCAGGCTGCGCGCGACGGCGTCCATCACTTCCTCGATGGCGACCATGCCCTGTGGGCCGCCGAAGCCGCGGTAGGCGGTGTTCGAAGCGGTGTTGGTCTTGCAGCGATGACCGTTGATGGTGGCGTTGCCGAGGAAGTAGGCGTTGTCCGAGTGGAACATGGCTCGGTCGACGATGGAGCCGGACAGGTCCGGCGAATAGCCGCAGTTGCCGGCCAGGTCCATCTCGATGCCGTGCAGCAAACCGTCGTCATCGAAGCCGACGTCGTACTCCACGTAGAAGGGGTGACGCTTGCCGGTCATGCTCATGTCTTCCATGCGCGGCAGACGCATCTTGGTCGGCCGGCCGGTGAGGTGCGCGATCACTGCGCACAGGCACGCCGGGCCGGCTGCCTGGGTTTCCTTGCCGCCGAAGCCGCCGCCCATGCGGCGCATGTCGATGACGATCTTGTTCATCGGCACGCCGAGCACTTCGGCGACCAGCTTCTGCACCTCGGTGGGGTTCTGTGTCGAGGTGTAGACCAGCATGCCGCCGTCTTCGGTGGGCATCACCGAGGAAATCTGGGTTTCCAGGTAGAAGTGTTCCTGGCCACCGATATGCAGGGTGCCCTGCAGGCGGCGTGGGGCGCTGGCCAGCTTGCTGGCCGAATCGCCGATGCGGTGGGTGTGGCTGGCGAGCACGAAATGCTTCTTGCGGTAGGCGTCGACCACATCGAGCACCGGCTCCAGGTCCTCGTACTCGACGATGGCAGCCATGGCCGCCTTGCGTGCGGTTTCCAGGCTGTCGGCGGCTACAGCCAGCACCACCTGGCCAACGTACTCGACCTTGCCGTCGGCCAACAGCGGGTCACCGGCGACCACCGGGCCGATATCCAACTGGCCCGGTACGTCATCCTTGGTGATGGCGATGGCCACCCCCGGAATCTCGTAGCAGGGGCTGGTGTCGATGCGCACGATGCGCGCATGGGCGCGATCGGACTGGCGTGCGTAGACGTGCAATTGATTGGGGAATTCCAGGCGGTCGTCGACATAGACCGCTTCGCCGGACACGTGCTTGTCCGCGCTCTCGTGCTTGACGCTGCGGCCGACGCCGCTGGTCATGCCGGCGCGGAACAGGGCGGCCAGCTCTTCCTGGGATTTGTGTTCGATATGACTGGACATCTTCGCCTCCAAAACTTCGCATGCCGCCGGGTGCGCCGGCGGCGGATCAATTCACTGCACGCTTACGCGTAGGCGGTAACCCGGGTTTCGATCTCGGGCGACTGCTGCTCCAGGAAGAACTTGCGCAGCAGGGTCTGGGCAGTGAGCAGGCGGTATTCCTTGCTGGCGCGGAAATCCGACAGCGGGGTGAAGTCCTCAGCCAGTGCGTTGCAGGCGCGTTCGATCACGCCCGGATACCAGGCCGAACCGACCAGGGCCGCTTCGCAGGCGCTGGCGCGTTTGGGAATGGCGGCCATGCCGCCGAAGGCGATACAGGCTTCGGTGACCACACCCTCTTCGATGGTGAGGTTGAAGGCCGCGCAGACGGCGGAGATGTCGTCGTCCAGGCGCTTGGATACCTTGTAGGCGCGGAACGCCTGGTTGGCCTGGGCGCGCGGCACGATGATCTTCTCGATGAATTCGGCTTCCTGACGAGCAGTCACCTTGTAATCGAGGAAGTAGTCTTGCAGCGGCAGGATACGGCGGGTGTTGCCCTGGCGCAGGGCAATCTGCGCGCCGAGGGCGATCAGCAGTGGCGGAGCATCGCCGATGGGCGAAGCGTTGCCGATGTTGCCGCCCAGGGTGCCCTGGTTGCGGATCTGCAGGGAGGCGAAACGGTGCAGTAGCTCGCCGAAGTCCGGGTATTCGCGCGACAGCGCTTCGTAGCAGTCGGACAGCGCCGCGGCAGCGCCGATTTCGATGGCGCTGTCGGTCACTTCGATGCGCTTCATGTCTTCGATATGGCCGACGTAGATCATCACCGGCAGTTCGCGGTGGAACTGAGTGACTTCCAGGGCCAGGTCGGTGCCACCGGCAAGCAGGCGTGCCTCAGGGTTGGCGGCGTAGAGATCGGCCAGGTCGGCCACGGTTAGCGGTACCAGGCAGCGCTTGTCGCCGCTATTGAGCTCGGCCGTCTCGCGCGGAGCGATGGACTTGAGTCGGGCCACGGTATCGCTTTCGAAGGCATCGAACTGATCCGGCTGCTTCTGGCAGCAGGCTTGTTCGGCGGCGTCGATGATCGGGCGGTAGCCCGTGCAGCGGCACAGGTTGCCGGCCAGAGCCTCCATGGTTTGGCCCTTGTCGTACCCGGTAGAGTTCTTCTGCAAGGCGAACAGCGACATGATGAAGCCGGGGGTGCAGAAGCCACACTGCGAGCCATGGCAGTCGACCATCGCCTGCTGCACGCTGTGCAGCTTGCCCTGGTGTTTGAGGTCTTCGACGGTGATCAGTTGCTTGCCATGCAGGCTGGAAACGAAGGTCAGGCAGGAATTGAGGGTGCGGTAGCGAACGCGGTCGCCCTCGAGCTCGCCCACCACCACGGTGCAGGCACCGCAGTCGCCGGAGGCGCAGCCTTCCTTGGTTCCGGTTTTGCCGACGTGCTCACGCAGGTAGTTGAGCACGGTAACGTTGGGGTCCAGGGCATGCTCTGTGCGCAGCTCCCGGTTGAGTAAAAACTGGATCAAGGACGACCTCCAGGCACTTTATTGTTATGAATCGGTGGCTCGCCGGGTATGTGCGCGCATTGCAAGGCCCCGGACGTGATTGGCCATGGAGGCAATCTAGAGTTTTCTGACTTTTGGGTCAACAAATATTTGACCTGGTGGTCAGCTGCTTGTCATGCGTTTCGGTTATGAGCGCGGCGGGCTGGATTCATGCCCTGAGCGTAGCGGGTTTCGTGCCAGCGAGCGCTCTGCTGCGGGTCTTTCGCAGGGTGTCGCGGGGCCGTCTGGGCTTTACGCAGTGAGGCTTTTCGCGGAGCAGCAGGTGTGCGCGACCGCAGCCACACTGCAATATGAAGCCCGCAAGCTTGCGTTGCAGGAGGCATCGGGTGTGCTCGAACGAGGGGCTCCAGCCAGCTGCGACTCACTCAGTTGGTGCTCTCCAAGGGCTTAGCCGGGCGCGTGGAGCGCGCGTTATGGTTCGCTGTAGGCGTGATGCAGCACCTGATAGCGGAGCTTGGCCCGGTAACGCCCTGTGGTACACTTGCCGCCAGATTTTCTTGCTCCCGCCCAGCCGTGGCGGGGCTCCCAGACTCGACCGCCTGCCCCTGGATCGACGTAAATAAGGAATGTCATGACGTTCAAGGCCCCGGACAGCCTCGCCGAGCAAATCGCGCATTACCTGGCCGAACGCATCATTCGCGGTGAGCTCAAGGAACGTGAGCGCATTCAGGAGCAGAAAGTCACCCAGGCCCTTAACGTCAGTCGTGGTTCGGTACGCGAAGCGCTACTGATTCTCGAGCGCCGTCATCTGATCGTGATCCTTCCGCGCCGCGGTGCCCAGGTCAGTGAACTGACCCCGCACCACGTCACCAGCCTCTATGCGCTGAGCATCGAGCTCTACATCATGCTGGCGCGCGCGGTGATCGAGCGCTGGAAGGTGGAAACCGACCTGGCGCCTTTCATCGATATCCAGCAGCGCCTGCTGGCCAGCCTGGAGCGCGGTGATATCGGCGCCTTTGTCGAGAACAGCTTCGACGTGATGCGCGCTGCCTTTCCCTTCGCCGACAACCCTTATCTGCAGGAAACCCTGGAGAATTTGCTGCCGGCCATCAGCCGCACCTACCACCTGGCGCTGGAGCGGCGCAAAGGCGAGATGGGCCAGTTCATGAATACCTTCGCCAGCCTGCTGCAGGCGATCATCGCCCGCGACCCCGTGAGCGCCCGCGAGGTGCTGCAGGCCTATGGCGAGCACAACTGCCAGCTGGTGCTGGCGACTTTGGCCGAGCGCTAAGCCCAGATGCGCCTTAAGAGCATCAAGCTGGCGGGCTTCAAGTCCTTCGTCGATCCGACGACGGTAAGCTTTCCCAGCAACATGGCGGCGGTGGTCGGGCCCAACGGTTGCGGCAAATCGAACATCATCGACGCCGTGCGCTGGGTGATGGGCGAAAGCTCGGCGAAGAACCTGCGTGGCGAGTCGATGACCGACGTCATCTTCAACGGCTCCAACACCCGTAAACCGGTGACTCAGGCCTCCATCGAACTGATCTTCGATAACAGCGATAATTCGCTGGTGGGCGAGTACGCCGCCTTCGCCGAAATTTCCATTCGCCGCCGGGTCACCCGCGACGCTCAGAACACCTATTTCCTCAACGGCACCAAGTGTCGGCGCCGCGATATCACCGATATCTTCCTCGGTACCGGCCTGGGGCCGCGCAGCTACTCGATCATCGAGCAAGGCATGATCAGCAAGCTGATCGAGGCCAAGCCCGAGGAGCTGCGCAACTTCATCGAGGAAGCCGCCGGCATCTCCAAGTACAAGGAGCGCCGCCGCGAGACCGAGAACCGCATTCGCCGCACCCAGGAAAACCTGGCACGCCTGACCGACCTGCGCGAAGAGCTGGAGCGCCAGCTCGAGCGCCTGCACCGCCAGGCCCAGGCGGCGGAGAAGTACCAGGAATACAAGGCCGAGGAGCGCCAGCTCAAGGCACAACTGCTGGCCCTGCGCTGGCAGACCCTGAACCAGCAGGTCGGCAGTCGCGAGCAGGTGATCGGTGATCAGGAAGTGGCCTTCGAGGCCCTGGTGGCTGAGCAGCGCAGTGCCGATGCCAGCATCGAGCGCCTGCGCGACGGCCATCACGAATTGTCGGAACGCTTCAATCTGGTTCAGGGCCGTTTCTACTCGGTGGGCGGCGATATCGCCCGCGTCGAGCAGAGCATCCAGCACGGCCAGCAGCGCCTGCGCCAATTGCAGGACGATTTGCGCGAAGCGGAAAAGGCGCGCCTGGAAACCGAATCGCACCTGGGGCACGACCGAACCTTGCTGGCCATCCTGGGCGAAGAGCTGGAGATGCTCCTGCCTGAGCAGGAGATGACCGCGGCCGCTGCCGAGGAGTCCGCCGCCAGCCTGGAAGAGGCCGAAGCCGCCATGCATGGCTGGCAGGAACAGTGGGACGGTTTTAACCAGCGCAGCGCCGAACCGCGCCGCCAGGCCGAAGTGCAGCAATCGCGCATCGCCCAGCTGGAGCAGAGCCTGGAGCGTCTGGCCGAACGCCAGCGCCGCCTCAACGAAGAATTGCAGCAACTGGCGGCCGATCCCGAAGACGCCGCCATTCTCGAATTGAACGAACAGCTCGCTGCCGGTGAGTTGGAATATGAAGCGCTGCAACTGGCCGAAGAACAGCAGGCCGAGCGCCTACAGCAACTGCGCGAGGAATTGCAGCAGGCCGGCCAGGCCCAGCAGCAGGCGCAAGGCGAGCTGCAACGTCTGAACGGTCGCCTGGCGTCGCTGGAAGCGCTGCAACAGGCTGCGCTCGATCCGGGGCAGGGCGCTGGCGAGTGGCTGCGCGAGCAGAACCTGCTGCAGCGTCCGCGTCTGGCCGAAGGCCTGCGCGTCGAGTCCGGTTGGGAGCTAGCGGTCGAGACCGTGCTCGGTGCCGACCTGCAGGCCGTGCTGCTGGATGATTTCGCCGGCCTGGATTTCTCCGCGCTGGAGCAGGGCGAGCTGCGCTTGGCCAGCCCGGCTGCGGGTGGTGCCCGCCGCGCCGGCAGTCTGTTGGATAAGGTGGAATCGAGCCATGATCTGTCGCCCTGGCTAGCCAGTGTGCGTCCGGTGGAATCGCTGGAGCAGGCGCTGGCCGCCCGTGCGCAACTGGCCGAAGGCGAAAGCCTGATCAGCCGCGACGGCTACTGGGTCGGCCGACACTTCCTGCGCGTACGCCGTACTGCTGAAGCCGACAGTGGCGTGCTGGCGCGTGGCCAGGAGCTGGATCGTCTGCAACTGGAGCGCGAAGAGCGTGAAGCGGCCCTGGCGCAACTGGATGAGCGCCTGCTGGCGCTGCGCGATGATCAACGTCGTCAGGAAGAGCAACGCGAGCAGCAGCGCCGTCAGGGCCAGGAACTGGCGCGCCAGCTGGCTGAGCTGAAAGCCAAGCTGTCCGCGAGCCAGGCCAAGGCCGAGCAGTTGGGCTTGCGCCGCCGCCGTCTGCAGGACGAGCTGCAGGAGGCCGCCGAGCAGCGTGAGATCGAGCAGGAACAACTGGGCGAGTCGCGCCTGCAATTGCAGGACGCGCTAGACGCCATGGCGCTGGATAACGAGCAGCGCGAAAGCCTGCTGGCCAGCCGCGACAACCTGCGCGAGCGCCTCGACCGTGTGCGCCAGGAGGCCCGCCAGCACAAGGATCATGCGCACCAGTTGGCGGTGCGCGTCGGTTCGCTTAAGGCGCAGCACGATTCCACCCGTCAGGCGCTGGAGCGCCTGGAGATGCAGGCCGAGCGCCTGCATCAGCGGCGCGAGCAGTTGTCGCTGAATCTGGAAGAGGGCGAGGCGCCGCTGGAAGAGCTGCGTATCAAGCTCGAAGAGCTTCTCGAGCGGCGCATGGCGGTGGACGACGAGCTGCGTCAGGCGCGTTTGGCGCTGGAAGATGCCGATCGTGAGTTGCGTGATGCCGAGAAACGCCGCACCCAGGCCGAGCAGCAGGCGCAACTGCTGCGCAGCCAGCTGGAGCAGCAGCGCATGGATTGGCAGTCGCTCAACGTACGGCGCAAGGCGTTGGCCGACCAGCTCGCCGAGGACAATTACGACCTGCACGGGGTGATCGCCACGCTGCCGGCCGAGGCCACGGAAAGCGCCTGGGAAGAAGAGCTGGAGCGCATGGCCGCGCGTATTGCTCGTCTCGGGCCGATCAACCTGGCGGCTATCGACGAGTATCAGCAGCAGTCCGAGCGCAAGCGCTATCTGGATGCTCAGGACGCCGACCTGGTCGAGGCGCTGGAAACCCTGGAGAACGTCATCCGCAAGATCGACAAGGAAACGCGCAATCGTTTCAAGGACACCTTCGATCAGATCAATGGCGGTTTGCAGGCGCTCTTTCCAAAAGTTTTCGGTGGCGGCAACGCTTATTTGGAACTCACCGGCGAAGATTTACTCGATACCGGTGTAACCATCATGGCGCGGCCCCCGGGCAAGAAGAACAGCACCATTCATTTGCTCTCCGGTGGAGAGAAAGCGTTGACCGCTTTGGCATTGGTGTTTTCCATCTTCCAGCTCAATCCGGCGCCGTTCTGCATGTTGGACGAAGTGGATGCACCGCTGGACGACGCCAACGTCGGGCGCTATGCGCGGCTGGTCAAGGAGATGTCGGCGACGGTGCAGTTCATCTACATCACCCACAACAAGATCGCCATGGAAATGGCCGACCAACTGATGGGGGTTACCATGCACGAGCCGGGTTGTTCGCGCCTGGTGGCGGTGGATGTCGAGGAGGCGCTAGCGATGGTGGAGGCGTGATGGCAGAGCGCCGCGAGATTAACTGAATATAGGCAAAACCTTATGTGGCTCCCTGTGTAAAGTTGCCTTTCGTCGTGCTAGCTTATTGCCCACTTTTGTTACACGCGGAAAACGTCAGATAGAACATCAAGTTGGCGTCGCGTTTTATAGTTGAGTTGTGATCCGGTTGATTGGATCTTTTTTTCACCAGAATTATTAAGGGTCAGGTATTTCATGGAATTCGGTCTGCGCGAGTGGCTGATCGTTATTGGCATCATCGTTATCGCTGGCATTCTTTTCGACGGCTGGCGCCGTATGCGCGGTGGCAAGGGCAGGCTCAAGTTCAAGCTCGACCGCAGCTTCGCCAACATGCCTGATGACGACAGTGACCCGGACCTTCTCAGCCCGCCGCGTGTGGTCAATCGCGACCACGAGCCGCAGCTGGACGAAGACGAACTGCCGTCGATGACTGCCAAGGATCTGCCGCGTCGTCCACGCAACGAACCGCAGCAAGGAGACCTCAACCTGGCCGTCGATGAGCCGGTGCCGACTCTGCTCAATCCGGTCGATGACGAACCCGTCGAGCCAAAAAAAGCCGCCAAGCCAGCCGCTGATGCCGCGCCGGTGGAAGAGGTGCTGGTGATCAACGTGGTCGCCCGCGATGATTTCGGTTTCAAGGGCCCGGCTCTGCTGCAGAACATCCTCGAAAGTGGCCTGCGCTTCGGCGAGATGGATATTTTCCATCGTCACGAAAGCATGGCTGGCAATGGTGAGGTGCTGTTCTCCATGGCCAACGCTCTCAAGCCGGGTACCTTCGATCTGGACGACATCGAAGGCTTCAGCACTCGCGCGGTGAGCTTCTTCCTCAGCCTGCCTGGCCCGCGTCATCCCAAGCAGGCCTTCGACGTGATGGTCGCTGCCGCGCGCAAGCTGGCCCACGAACTGGGCGGCGAGCTGAAGGATGACCAGCGCAGCGTGATGACTGCGCAAACCATCGAACACTATCGCCAGCGCATCGTCGAATTCGAGCGCCGGCAGCTGACCCAGAAACGCTGAAACATCAGTGCATTGCAAAAGAGCAGCCGAGGCTGCTCTTTTCGTTTGAGAGACCGAGCATGACCGACGCCGCCCAACGTATTTCCGAACTGCGCAACGAACTGGACGCGCACAACTACCGTTACTACGTGCTGGACGAGCCGAGCGTACCCGACGCCGAGTACGATCGCCTGTTCCGCGAACTGCAGGCGCTGGAAGCAGATCACCCTGAGCTGGTTACGCCGGAGTCGCCGACCCAGCGCGTCGGCGGTGAAGCCCTCAGCGCCTTCGGCGAGGTGCGTCATGAAGTGCCGATGCTTAGCCTGGGCAACGCCTTCGAGGAAGACGACCTGCGTGCCTTCGACCGCAGTGTGCAGAACGGCCTTGGCGTGCCGGGCGGTGATCTGTTCGGCGGCGGCGCCGAGATCGAATACAGCTGCGAACCCAAGCTCGACGGCCTGGCCGTCAGCCTGCGTTACGAGAATGGCCAGTTGGTGCGCGGTGCTACGCGTGGCGATGGCAGCACCGGCGAAGATATCACCAGCAACGTGCGCACCATCCGCAACGTGCCACTCAAGCTGCAGGGCGAGGGCTGGCCGCAGGTGCTGGAGGTGCGTGGCGAGGTGTTCATGCCCAAGTCCGGCTTCGAGGAGCTCAACGCACGCCAGGCCGATAGCGGCGGCAAGACCTTCGCCAACCCGCGTAACGCCGCTGCCGGCAGCCTGCGCCAGCTCGATCCGAAGATCACCGCCAGCCGCCCGCTGGAGTTCTGCTGCTACGGCGTCGGCCAGGTTAGCGGCGAACTGCCGGGGACCCAGGTGGCCATGTTGCAGCAGCTGAAAGCCTGGGGCGTACCCATCAGCCGCGAACTGAAGCTGGCGAAGGGCGTCGAGGCCTGCCTGGATTACTACCGCGATATCGGTCAGCGACGTATGAGCCTGGCCTATGACATCGATGGCGTGGTGTTCAAGGTCAATAACATCGAGGACCAGCAACAGCTGGGCTTCCGCGCCCGTACGCCGCACTGGGCCATCGCCCACAAGTTCCCGGCGCAGGAAGAGCTGACCGAGCTGCTCGACGTGGAATTCCAAGTCGGGCGTACCGGCGCGGTGACGCCGGTGGCGCGCCTAAATCCGGTCAAGGTGGCTGGAGTGATGGTGGCCAATGCAACCCTGCACAACATGGATGAGGTGGCGCGCCTCGGCGTGATGATCGGCGACACGGTGATCATCCGCCGTGCTGGCGACGTGATCCCGCAGGTGATGGCGGTGGTGCCCGAGCGTCGCCCGGATAATGCGCGCCCGGTGCATATCCCCGAGCAATGCCCTGTGTGCGGTTCAGCCGTGGAGCGCACACAACTGGTCAAGCGCAGCAAGGGCAAGGAGTCGCTCAGCGAAGGTTCGGTGTATCGCTGCGTCGGTCGCCTGAGCTGTCAGGCGCAGCTCAAGCAGGCGATCATCCACTTCGTCTCGCGTCGCGCCATGGATATCGAAGGCCTCGGCGACAAGACCATCGAGCAACTGGTGGACGAGAAGCTGATCGCGTCGCCAGCCGACCTGTACAAACTGACCTTCGAGCAGATCATCGGTCTGGAAGGCTTCGCCGAGGTGTCCAGCAACAAGTTGCTGGCGGCCATCAGGGACAGCAAGCGGCCGACCCTGGCGCGCTTTATCTACGCCCTAGGTATTCCCGATGTAGGCGAGGAAACCGCCAAGGTGCTGGCGCGCTCTCTGGCCTCGTTGGAGCGCGTGCGCAAGGCGCTGCCACAGGTGCTGACCTACTTGCCGGACATTGGTCTGGAAGTCGCGCACGAGATCCACAGCTTCTTCGAGGACGCGCACAACCAGCAGGTGATCAGCGCCTTATTGGGCGAATGCGGCCTCGAACTGCAGGAGGAGGGAGAACTGAGCGCCGAGTTTTCGGCCGTCGCCACCCTTGGGGGCATGCTCGACAAGCTGAATATTCCAGGTGTCGGCCCCGGAGCGGCTCAGAAGTTGGCGGAGCGCTTCAAAACCTTAGATGCACTGATCGAGGTAGCGAGGCTGATCGACAAGGATGCCGACGGGCAATGGCTGAAGTTGAACACCTTGTCAGGGGTGAACGAGAAGGCCAAGCAGTCTTTGCGAGCATTCTTTGCTAATCCAGATAATCAGGTTCTTGCCCGTGCCATCGAGCAGCAACTGCGCGATTTCGGCATGCACTGGGAAAGCGAGAAGAAAGTCGCTGAAGGCCTGCCCCTGGCCGGCCAGACCTGGGTGCTCACCGGCACCCTGGAAGTGATGAGCCGCGACGTGGCCAAGGAAAAGCTGGAGAGCTTGGGCGCCAAGGTGGCTGGTTCGGTGTCGGCCAAGACCCATTGCGTCGTCGCAGGGCCGGGTGCCGGTTCGAAGCTGGCCAAGGCTAGCGAGCTGGGGGTGAAGGTACTGGACGAAGCGCAGTTCCTCGACCAGCTCAAGGCTTACGGCATCGACCTCTAGGGAGCTGTTCGCGAGCAAAGCTCGCTCCTACAGAAACAGGCGAAGATACGCCGATCTTGTAGGAGCGGCTTCAGCCGCGAAAACCAGTGCCGGATCGCTCGAGAGTCAGCAGGACTGGACGAAGTTCAGGTGCCGAATTCTGAACCTGTAGGAGCCGGCTTGCCGGCGATCCTTTACTCAAAAGCGGCTCCTGCGGAAAGCTTGGCTCAACCAGCGAAGCGCTGATCCAGGTAGGCGATGATCGCCTTCGACTCGTACAACCAGGTGCTCTGGCCGTTTTCCTCGATGCGCAGGCACGGCACCTTGATGCGGCCGCCGTGCTGCTCCAGCGCCTGACGATGTTCAGCATCGTTCTTGGCGTCGCGCAACTGCACCGGCAGGTTCAGGCGGTGCATATTGCGGCGTACCTTGACGCAGAACGGGCAGGCGTGGAACTGGTAGAGCGCCAGGTTGGCCGTGGCGCGCTCGACCTCGGCCTGCGCTTCGGGGCTGCGCTTGAGCTTGCGCGGGCGGCTGATCCAGTCGACGAGCACGACGAGCTGACCCAGGCCGATACGAAGGGCTTTGAGCAACATGTTTCTAACTCCTGAAATGCCGACGGCCGTTCACCGAAGTGAGCGGCCGTCGTCTGAGAATTGGCTCAACGAACCAGATTGAGGAATTCGCCGCGGGTCGCCGGGTTGCTGCGGAATTCGCCGAGCATCACCGAGGTGACCATGGAGGAATTCTGCTTCTCCACGCCGCGCATCATCATGCACATGTGCTGCGCTTCGATGACCACCGCCACACCGAGGGCGCCAGTGACCTGCTCGACCGCTTCGGCGATCTGCCGGCTGAGGTTTTCCTGTATCTGCAGGCGGCGTGCGTACATGTCGACGATACGCGCCACCTTGGACAGGCCCAGCACCTTGCCGTTGGGAATGTAGGCGACATGCGCCTTGCCGATGAACGGCAGCAAGTGATGCTCGCACAGCGAGTACAGCTCGATGTTCTTCACCAGCACCATCTCGCTGTTGTCGGAGCTGAACAGCGCGCCATTGGTGACCTCTTCCAGCGTCTGCTGGTAGCCACGGCAGAGATACTGCATGGCCTTGGCGGCGCGCTTGGGCGTGTCCAGCAGGCCTTCGCGAGAGACATCCTCGCCCAGTTTGCCAAGGATCGCGGTGTACTGTTGTTCCAGGGACATGGAAAATCCTGTTGGGTATCGAATGGGCGCAGGGTAGGGCGCCGACAGGGGCCTGGCAAGAGTGCCAGATTCTCTGATTACTCGTCGCGACCATCCATCATGGTGCGCTTGAGGATGATGTACACCGCGCCAGTACCGCCGTGTTTGGCCAAGCAGGAGCTGAAGCCCAGTACTTGCGGGTGCTGACGTAGCCAGGTGTTCACGTGGCTCTTGATCATCGGCTTGCGCCCGTCCATGCGGACCGCCTTGCCGTGGGTGACGCGCACGCAGCGGATCTCCAGCTTGGTGGCTTCGGCAAGAAACTCCCACAGTGTGTCACGCGCCTTCTCAACGCTCATACCGTGCAGGTCGAGGCTGCCGTCGAAGGGGATCTGGCCCAGCTTGAGCTTGCGCATCTGGCCGTCCTGCACGCCGTTACCAGCCCAGTACAGCGGGTCTTCGGCGCCCACGTCGATGACGAACTGATCAGACAGGCCATCCACCTTGATCTCGCCCTGGCTGATGGTCGCAGCCTGGCGCAGGGTGTTGAACTGTTTACGATCAGTTTTGGGTTTGCCGGTATCGGCGCGGTCGTGCTTGAGCGGCTTGACGCCGCGCAGCTCGGCCTGGAACAGGGAAAAGTCGTCGTCTTGCATCGGTGGCTCCACGAAACAGGCTGGCATTTTACCTAAATGCCAGCGGTGTAAGCGTAGAAAGACGAATTTGTAGGTGCAGGATTGTCAGGCGCGATCAGCGAAAAGCATCGCTGGCAAGCCAGCTCCTAAAGTTGTCGGGGGCTGTCTTCGGGTGGTCAGTCGCGCTTTTTCATCAGCGATGGCGACAGGCTCAAATCGCTGGGGCGACGCAGACGTCTGCGGCAGCGACGCCAGAAGGCGATGCCGGCCCACAGCAGGAACAGACCGAATAACAGCAGGACGATAGCCTCGCCGGTGGAATCGTTTAGCGCGCCCAGCACTGGCGCACGACCCGCCAGCGAGGCGACGCCGGCCATCGCCAGGAGGATACCGAAGGCTGCGAGCAGGGCGCCCAGGCCGGCTCCGATACGCAGGCGCCAGTTTCTCGGCTGGCGCGGGCGCAGGCGGCGTGCATCGAAATCGTCGGACAGCTTCATTCCGATTTCCTTTGGTTTATCGGCGGTATGACCGGCTGGTCGCACTCAGGTTCCGCTGCACTGGCAAGACTGCTACCGCTTTCACACCAGCGACTTGGCGTTCGGTACCAGGGTGGCGAAGTTATCGCCCAGAGCGATCATCTCGATGCGATGCACTTCGGCGGCGGCAATCACGCTGCCATCTGGTGCGGGCAGGTCGCGGGTAGCGCAGGCAGCGTCGACCAGAGTGCAGCGGTAGCCATAGTCCTTGGCGGCGCGAACGGTGGTGCTGACGCTGGAATGGGTCATGAAGCCGCAGACGATCAGGTCCAGGTGGCCGAGTGCCTGCAGGCGATCATGCAGCTCGGTACCGGCAAAGGCATTGGGCAGGCGTTTTTCAACGACGATCTCGCCAGCCAGCGGGGCCGCTTCCGGCAGGTGACGACCGCGCGGGCCGCTGGGGTCGAGCAGGCCGCCGGGAATGCCGAGGTGCTTGACGTGAACGATGTCGGCACCGGCGCTGCGCGCCGCTGCCAGCAGGTTGGCGATCTCGGCCAATGCAGGGTCCAGGCCCGGCAGCGCAAGCACGCCGCTGCGGTATTCTTCCTGAGCGTCGATGATCAGCAGGGTCGCATTGTTCAGGCTGGCCGGCGCGTGGCCACGACCGGTGAGCTGGAACATGGTTTGCGGATGGGACATCTCGGGCTCCTGGCTGATGGTGATAATGTGCCATTGTCCGCTTGCCAGAGCGCTCTGTGAACCTCTATCTGCGCCAAGGCTTGCTCGGAGCATTTTGCCGGCGCAGAATCGGAACTGCCCTGAAGGACTCAGGGTCGTACGCAAAAGGAGTTGCCATGTCACTTTTGTCGCAATATTCACCGCATTTCTGGCTGTTGTTCTCCATCGCTGTGGCCATCGCCGTTCTGCGCGAGCTACGCCGTCCTGATGACGATGCGCTGCGCAAGAAGCGCGAGCGGTTATGAGCATTCGTTAACCTGCCATTCATGCGCTAGCCACCCGCACTGGGCTAAACTTCCGCACTTTTCACCCGGAGGCCGCCCGTGACTGCTCTCACTACCCGTTTACGCACCCTGCGTGATTACATCCGCTGGGCCGTCAGCCGTTTTCAGGCCGAGCAACTTTTTTTCGGCCACGGCACCGACAATGCCTGGGACGAGGCGCGCCAGTTGGTGCTTGGCGCGGTGCACCTGCCCTGGGAAATTTCCGACGCCTACCTCGATTGCCGCCTGGAAGACGACGAGCATGCCCACTTGCAGGCATTGCTCAAGCGCCGCATCGAAGAGCGTGTGCCCACCGCCTACCTGCTCGGCGAAGCCTGGTTCTGCGGTTTGCCCTTCGTCGTCGATGAGCGCGTGCTGGTGCCGCGTTCGCCGATTGCCGAGCTGATCGACCGTCATTTCGCCCCCTGGCTGCCGACCGAACCGGCGCGCATTCTCGACCTGTGTACCGGCTCCGGCTGCATCGGTATCGCCTGTGCCTACGAATTCCCCGAAGCGGAAGTGGTGCTGGGCGATCTGTCGTTCGACGCGTTGGAAGTGGCCAACCTCAACATCGAGCGCCACGGCCTGGAGGATCGCGTCTACTGCGTGCAGGGCGACGGCTTCGCCGGGTTGCCAGGGCAGCGTTTCGACCTGATCGTCTCCAACCCGCCTTATGTCGACGCCGAGGATTTCGCCGACATGCCGGCCGAATACCAGCACGAGCCGGAGATGGGCCTCGCCTGCGGTGCTGATGGACTGGATCTGGTGCGACGCATGCTGGCTGAAGCGGCCGATCACCTGACCGAGCGTGGTGTGCTGATCGTCGAGGTGGGTAACAGCCAGGTGCATGTCGAAGCGCTTTACCCGGAAGTGGACTTCACCTGGCTGGACTTCCAGCGTGGCGGGCACGGCGTGTTCCTGCTGGCGGCCAAGCAGTGCCGCGAGCATCAGGAATTGTTTCGTTCGCGTATCGAAGGCTGATACCCCGGTGCGCACGGCGCACCCTGCGGGAGTTACGGCAGACGTAGGGTGCGCCGCGCGCACCAAGGGCCACTAGCGTGTGGCGATCCAGATCAGCAGGCCGGCCTGAAACAGGCTGAACGCCACCAGGCAGGTGATTGTGAAGCGCAGGCCGCTGTCCTCGCGCTTTAGGCGTTCGAGCCGATCTTCCAGTTTTCGCAGTTTGACGTCCTGCTCCTGTAGCGTCTGGTCGGCCTGCTGCAGCATCGCGGCAGCATCCAGCAACTCGATGATCTGCACCTTCTCGGCATGCCAGTCGCCGTGCAGCGAGCTGACCCGCGGTGCGCTGTAGAACGGCTTGAGCTGCAACGGGTCGCTGTACTCGATGGTGAAACCCTGCGCTTTCAGCGCGTGGTCACGGCGGGCGCGGGCCGCTTCGTTGAAGTTGTCCTTGGTCGGCAGGGCGCCGCCCTCGACCTGGTAGTGCGCGTATTGCTTGCGCGCCCATGCGATACCCTGTGCCATAAGAAAACGCCCCAGGCCGTGGTTGGCGGGCTCCACGCTGAGGCCCTTGTCCGGGCCGAAGCGAACTTCTTTGCGCTGATGATCGGCCCAGCCTTCCAGCAGGTTGTTCTGCCGATGCAGGCGTTGGCCTGGCACCTGGATGGTCAGGCGCAGCAGGCTCAGATCCTTGGCGTGGCGCTCCCCGCGGCCGAGCTGACCGACGCGTAGCGGTCGCGGCCCGGTCTCCCGGGCGACCGGCAGTGGCGCCAGGCGCAGCAGGCTGAACTGCTCGGCTGGCAGGTCAGTCCAGGGATGCGGCGCGGCGGGCGTCTCGCCTGCGACTGCGTCGGCGGCTTGCGCCTCCGGGGCCGGGTTTTCGCTCATGGGCGTCCTGTGTACTGTTTGGTGGCCTTCGATGCGTTATCGGCCATTTTCCTCAGCACTGGAGCGAATAAAGGACACGATCCGTTCGCCCAGCGCACGGGCCAAGGGTAGCTGCGGATCGTCGTAGGACGCTAGCTGTTCGTTCCAGGGCGCGGGGGTGATGCGCATGACGTGGTTCATGCTGGGGATTAACGCCAGCTCGGCATCGGGCATGGCCTGCTTGAGTACCTCGGCGTTGTCCGGGCTGACCTGGGCGTCGTGGGTGCCCTGCACGATCAAGGCGGGTATCTGCAGCGCGGCGAAGTTTTCCGCCGGGTCCTGGCGCAGCAGGCTGATCAGATAGGGCTGTACGCTGGGGCGATAGATCGCTTGTAGTTCCTTGGGGACCTTGGGCTGCAGCTTGCCGCGGATCAGGTTGGCGAGGATGTGCCGGCTCTCGTCCAGCAACGGCGGCGGCAGGCGCATGGCCAGTTGCATGTCCAGCACCTGGCCGATCGGATAGGCGGGGCCGGCAATGGATACCAGCGCATTGGCCTGGCTGCCAGGCGCGGCCAGGCTGGCGATCATTGCGCCTTCGCTGTGACCGATGAGAATCAGTCGATCAAAACGCGGATCGTCCCTGAGCAGCTTGGCCCAGCCTTCGGCATCGGCCACATAGCGCTCGACGCTGAGGTCCTTTTCGTCCGGTGTGGCGGCGCGGCTGGCGGCCACGCCGCGTTTGTCATAGCGCAGGCTGGCGATGCCATTACGCGCCAGCACTTGGGCCAGCTTTTTCAATGCATCGTTATGGCCACCCTCTGGGTTGTTGCCGTCGCGGTCCGTGGGACCGGAGCCGGCGATCAACAGCGCCACCGGCACCGGTTTGTCGCTTTGCGGCACCAGCAGGCTGCCGTACAGGGTGCCCTGGTCGGTGTCGAGGCTGATGGGCAGTTGTCGGGTGGTGTTGGCCTGGGCCAGGCCGGTGATCAGGGTGAGGGACAAGAGCAGGGCTCGTAGCATGATGAGGGTAGGGTAGTGGCAGACTGGCATTGGACGCGCTCGGCTGGACAAGGTTCGGGGTGAACTGCAAGTAGGTGGCAGGTATACTCGCCCACCTTGTGAATCGGGCCTGCGCAGTGGCAGGCCGATGCTGAATCTCGCGGAGTGTCTTCCCATGTCCGGCAATACCTACGGCAAGCTGTTCACCGTCACCACCGCTGGCGAAAGCCATGGCCCGGCGCTGGTCGCCATCGTCGACGGTTGCCCGCCGGGTGTCGAGATTTCTCTGGAAGACCTGCAGCGTGATCTCGATCGCCGCAAGCCGGGCACCAGCCGCCACACCACGCAGCGCCAGGAAACCGACGAGGTGGAGATTCTCTCCGGCGTATTCGAGGGCAAGACCACTGGTTGCTCCATCGGCCTGCTGATCCGCAATACTGACCAGAAGTCCAAGGACTACTCGGCGATCAAGGACCTGTTCCGCCCGGCCCATGCCGACTACACCTACCACCACAAGTACGGCCTGCGCGATTACCGTGGCGGTGGCCGCAGCTCGGCGCGTGAAACCGCTATGCGCGTGGCGGCCGGTGCTATCGCCAAGAAGTTCCTGGCCAGCCAGGGCATTGTCATCCGTGGCTACATGAGCCAGCTTGGCCCCATCGAGATTCCGTTCAAGACCTGGGATTCGGTGGAAGAGAACGCCTTCTTCAGCCCCGATCCGGACAAGGTGCCGGAGCTCGAGGCCTACATGGATCAGCTGCGCCGTGACCAGGATTCGGTAGGCGCGAAGATCACCGTGGTTGCCGAAGGGGTGATGCCGGGCCTCGGCGAGCCGATCTTCGACCGTCTAGATGCCGAGCTGGCCCACGCGCTGATGAGCATCAACGCGGTCAAGGGCGTGGAGATCGGCGCCGGTTTCGCCTGCGTTGCCCAGCGTGGCACCGAGCACCGCGACGAGCTGACTCCGGAGGGTTTCCTCTCCAATAACACCGGCGGCATTCTCGGCGGTATCTCCAGCGGCCAGCCGATCGTCGCTCACCTGGCGCTCAAGCCGACCTCCAGCATCACCACGCCGGGGCGCTCCATTGACGTCGACGGTAACCCGGTGGACGTCATCACCAAGGGCCGTCACGACCCCTGCGTGGGCATTCGTGCCACACCGATTGCCGAGGCCATGATGGCCATCGTGCTGATGGATCATCTGCTGCGCCACCGTGGGCAGAATGCCGACGTGCGCGTCACCACGCCGGTGCTGCCGCAGCTGTGATCCGGGCGGCGGCATGAGCGGGGCCCTGCCTTACTGGCGGTTGTCCGGTTTCTACTTCTTCTACTTCGCTCTGCTTGGGGGTACGGCGCCGTTCCTGGCGCTGTACTTCGACCACCTGGGCTTTTCCCCAGCGCGGATCGGCGAACTGATCGCCATTCCCATGCTGATGCGCTGCCTGGCACCGAACCTGTGGGGCTGGTTGGGTGACCACACCGGTCAGCGCCTGCTGATCGTGCGCTTCGGCGCGCTGTGCACCCTGGTCTGCTTCGCCGGCATCTTCTTCAGCCAGAGCTACGCCTGGCTGGCGCTGATCATGGCCACTCACGCTTTCTTCTGGCATGCGGTGCTGCCACAGTTCGAGGTCATCACCCTGGCCCATCTGCGTGAGCAGGCGGCGCGCTACAGCCAGATTCGCCTGTGGGGCAGCATCGGCTTCATCGTTGCCGTGGTCGGCCTCGGCCTGCTGTTCGAATGGCTGAGCCTGGATGCCTATCCGGCAGCGCTGCTGGTGATCATGGCCGGTATCGTCGCCAGCAGTTTGTGGGTGCCCAATGCGCAGCCTGTGCTGCGCCCTAGCACGCTGGAGTCGGATGGTTTTCTGCGCCAATTGCGTCGCCCCGGCATCCTCGCGTTCTACGCTTGCGTCGGGCTGATGCAACTGAGCAACGGTCCGTACTACACCTTCCTGACCCTGCACCTGGAGGGTGTTGGCTACAGCCGCGGCGCCATCGGGTTGTTCTGGGCGCTGGGGGTGGTGGCGGAGATTCTGCTGTTCCTGGTCATGGCGCGGCTGCTGCAGCGTTACTCGCTGCGCACCGTGTTGCTGGCCAGCTTCCTGATCACCGCCGTGCGCTGGCTGCTGCTGGGCAACCTGGCCCAGTACCTGCCGGTGCTGTTGCTGGCGCAGTGCATGCACGCCGCCACTTTTGGCGCTTTTCATGCAGCGTGCATTCACTTCGTGCAACGCAGTTTCGCCGATCGCCAGCAGGGCCAGGCCCAGGCACTGTATGTCAGTCTGGCCGGGATTGGCGGTGCGTTGGGCGCGCTGTATGCCGGTTACAGCTGGAAGAGCCTAGGCCCGGCTTGGACCTTCGCCATCGCCAGTCTGGTAGCCTTGCTAGCCGCCTTCATCATTGCCACCCGTCTGCCGCCCGAGCGGCCCTGAATCGAGTGAACCCTTCATGAGCAGCCTCGCCGTCTACCAGCACACCTCCTCGGAACTGCCGAACAAGATACTGAACCACGCCGACGACATCGCCAGCACCCTGGCGGCGGCGGGCATCGATTATCGCCAGGTGGAGCTGCCGGCTGCGTTGCGCCCCGGCTGCGAGCAGGCCGAGTTCGACGCAGCCTATGGTCTGTGGCTGCAGGCGTTCATGGGCAAGGAAGGCTATGTGCAGCAGGAGCTGTTCAACCTGCAGCGCAACCATCCGCAGAAACTGGAGTTGCGTGCGCGTCATCTGGATGAGCAGTCGCAATCGACGGCCAGTGCCTGGTTGTTCCTCGGTGGCTTCGCCCAGCTCAGCCTGCACATCGACGATCACGTCTACATGCTGCAGGGCGAGAAGGGCGACCTGCTGTCGCTGCCAGCGGGTACCCGCTACTGGGTCGACCTGGGGGAGGAACCGCATGCGCTGGTGGTGCGCCTGCGCGCCAGCGAGGACGCACCGGTGCGCACCGACGACGATATCGCCAGCCGATTTGCCAGGCTCGGTGACTAAGGGAACCCGCGCCGGTGGCCAGCTATCCTATGAAGGTAACCTTTCAGACAGGAGTGTCGTCATGGGTTCTACCTTCAATGGCCTGATTGGCCTGGTCATCCTCGCCCTGGATATCTGGGCCATCATCAACGTGGTCAAGAGCAACGCGGAAACTGGAATCAAGATTCTATGGATTCTGCTGATCGTGCTGTTGCCTGTAATCGGCCTGATCATCTGGGCGCTGATGGGGCCGCGCGGTAACGTCAGAATATGAGGCGTCTGTGGCTGCTGGCCTTGGCGCTGCTGCCGCTGTTAAGTGTGGCAGCAGATAACGCCGACGCCTGGCAGGCATTGCGTGAAGGTCGCGCGCTGATACTCATGCGTCATGCCACGGCGCCGGGTACGGGCGACCCGGCTAGCTTCCGCCTTGGACAATGCGAAACCCAGCGCAACCTCAACGCTCAAGGGCGTGCCGAGGCCCGGCGTTGGGGCGAGTTGCTCGCACGTCAGGGGATCGAACAGCCGCGGCTTCTCAGCAGTCGCTGGTGCCGCGCATTGGACACGGCCAGCAGCATGCAGCGCGGCCCGGTACAATCATTTGCTGCGCTGGATTCGTTCTTCGGCACGCCCGAGGATGGTGCCGAGCAGACCGCCGAGCTGATTCGCTCGATCAACCAACTGCCTGCTGGCGCGCCGTTGGTGCTGATTTCTCATCAGGTCAATATCACCGCCCTGACCGGCATCTTTCCGGCTTCGGGCGAAGGGCTGATTCTGGCTTTGCCCCTACGTCCGCGTGCTGAGCCTCTGGCGCGCATACCCGCACCCTAGACACTTTTCGTAAAGAGTCCGGTTACAAAGCCAGTTGCGCCTGAGCCGGCTGCAACACGCCCTCGAGTTCCAGTAGCTGCTGCTTGCGCGGCAGGCCACCGGCATAACCGGTCAGGCTACCGTCACGGCCGATCACCCGATGGCAGGGCACGATGATGGAGATGGGGTTGGCGCCATTGGCCGTTCCCACCGCGCGTACTGCCTGCGGCCGCCCGATGACATTGGCCAGCTCCGAATAGCTGCAGGTGCGGCCGTAGGGAATGGCCAGCAGCGCCTGCCAGACCGCCTGCTGGAATGCTGTGCCCCTCGGCGCCAGGCGCAATTCGAACTGGCGGCGCTTGCCGGCGAAGTATTCGTCCAACTGGCTACACACGGCGTCCAGCTCACGGCTAGCGGGCTGCCAATGGTCTTCGATGCGCCAGGGCCGGCTGTCCAGCTCCATCAGCAGCAGTTGCAGGCCGCTTTCATCGGCCGCGAGAAACAGTGGGCCAACAGGGCTGTCGTGATGGCGGTAATGCATGGTTCAGCCTCCCGAATAGTTGTGCCAGAGATGCGCCGCCGCATAAGCGCGCAACGGACGCCAGGCCTCGGCGTGAGCTTTGAGGCGCCGTGCGTCGATACCTTCCGCTCCCCACACTGGCGCCTTGAGTAGACCCAGATCGCTTGCGGGAAAGGCGTCGGCCTCACCGAATGCGCGCAGGGCGATGTACTCCGCTGTCCACGGGCCAATGCCGGGCAGGGCGCACAATCGCTCGATCAGTGCCAGGCTGCCTTCTTCCAGATCAAGCTTCAGGCTGCCATCGGCGATGCGCGCGGCGAAGTGCTGCAGGCACTGCACACGCTTGCCGGGCATACCGATACCGGTCAGGTCGGCCTCGGCAAGCGCCTTCGGCGAAGGGAATAGATGGCTGATGCCCAACGCTTCCGGCGTCTCGATCGGCGTGCCGACACGCTGCACCAGACGCCCGACGATGGTGACCGCCGCCTTGACCGTGACCTGCTGACCGACGATGGCGCGCACCGCCTGTTCGAACGGATCGAACGCCACCGGCAGGCGCAGGCCGGGATTGCGCAGCAGCAGCGGCGCGAGCAGTTCGTCAGCGCTCAGGTGCAGGGCAATCGCCTCGGGCTCGCTGTCGAGATCGAACATGCGCCGCACGCGCTGTTCGAGTTGATCCAGATGCGAGGGCGAGGCCAGGCGACAGCGCAGTTCCAGCGAGTTCTGCCCTGGCAACGGGGCAACTCGAAACCAGCCGGGTGTGCCGTCGATGCTGAAGCCGCGGCTGTAGCTGTCCGCGCTCAGTGACTCCAGCCCGGGAATCGCGCGCAGGGCGAAATGGCTGTGGAACTGTTGCCAGTCCCAGGGCGGTTGGTAGGGCAGAAGCAGCGTGATGATGTTCATGGCTGGCACCCTAGCGCGGCGTTTGCGGCTTGTCAGCGTGAAGATGACTTTCAAACTCTGACGGCCTGGCCGGTGCGCATGGCGCACCCTACATGAAGCGCGTATCGGAGGGCCAAGGTTCGGACGGATGAGCTTTTGGTAGGGTGCGCCGCGCGCACCAGGGACACCGCAAACCCTTAGGTGCCACGTTGATAACGCCCCGGCGTTACGCCTTTCCAGCGCTTGAAGGCGTGGATGAAATTCGACAGCTCGCCATACCCCAGTCGTTCTGCAATCTCTTCCAGACTCAGGCCGCCGGCGGCCAGCAGCTCTTCGGCCAGCGCCTGGCGTACCTCGTCCTGCAGGGCTCGGAAGCTCGTGTCTTCTTCGATCAGGCGCCGGCGCAGGGTGCGGCTGCTCAGGTGCAGGCGCTCCGCAACCTGTTCCATATCGGCGATCTGCCCTGGCGACTGCAACAGCAACTGGCGCACGCGTCCGGCCACACCCTGATGCCATTGATGGCGCGCCAGCAATGCCTGGCATTGCTGCTCGCAGGCGCTGACCAGTTGCGGGTTGGCCCGTGGCAGTGGGTTGTCCAGCAACTCGGCGGCGAAGCCCATGCGATTGCACGCCGCGCCAAAGCGTGGCACCTGGCCGAAGGCTGCGATGAACGGCGCTGTATCGGCCGGTGCGGCTTGACGCAGTTCCACATCCAGTAGTCGTAGCGTGCTACCGAGTAATTCACGCACGACCACCAGGGCGCCGACCATATCGCGCTGCACGATGAAATCATGCAGCGCCGGGGGCAGGGCGCTGTCGTCGAAATTCAGGCTGGCGACGGCAACATCCACGTTCAGGCTGATGCGGGTGAAGGCGTAGGTCAGACCGTGATAGCGCAGGCCCAGCTCAGCGGCCTGGCGCACCGTGGCGCTGCTGAGAATGGCGTAACCCCAGGCGCCATAAGTGGTCAGGTGGTAGCGCCGACCGGCCTGCAGGCCAAGGTCTTCGACTGCGGGCAGCGCCTCGATCAGGTTGGCGATCAACTGCAGCTCACGCTGCGCCTCGATCTCCCCGTTCAGGCTGGCCAACTGCACCGGGCTGAGCCCTGTTTGATGCAGGCACTTGTCCAGGCTCAGACCCAGATCGAGCCCCAGCTGGGTAAGCAGCTGAATGCTGGTGATACTGCGGCGTGCAGGCCAGGGAGATGGCATAGATTGTCCGAAAATCACAATATCCTGGCCGACTATGCCATAACCCGGGCAGGGCGAGGCAAGTAGCATCAGCTCATCGTCATACACGGGTCATCACAATGAACAACAACCCCCGTACGAACGCGCTCTGGCGCGTGTTGATCATCGGCAGCGGCTTTGCCGGTCTGGGTCTGGCCATGCAGTTGCGCAAGGCCGGGGAGGACGACTTCCTGTTGCTCGAGAAGGCTGGCGAGGTCGGCGGTACCTGGCGCGACAACAGCTATCCGGGCGCCGCCTGCGATGTGCCTTCGCACCTGTATTCCTTTTCCTTCGAGCCCAAGCACGATTGGTCGCGCAAGTTCGCGCCGCAGGCGGAAATCCACGCCTATATCCTGCAGTGCGTGGAGAAACATAGGTTGCGTCCGCACATCCGCCTGAACAGCGAAGTGCTCGGCGCCGAGTTCGATGCCGAGCGCGGCATTTGGCGTGTCGAGCTGGCAGGGGGCGAGGTGATCGAGGCGCAGGCGCTGGTCAGTGCCTGCGGCCAGCTCAATCGGCCGGCTTACCCGAAACTGCCCGGGCTGGAACATTTCCGTGGCGAGGCCTTTCACTCGGCGCGCTGGCGGCATGATCTGGATCTGACCGGCAAGCGCGTGGCGGTAATCGGCACCGGCGCTTCGGCGATCCAGTTCGTGCCACAGATCCAGCCCAAGGTGGCCAGCCTGAGCCTGTTTCAGCGTTCGGCGGCCTATGTGCTGGCCAAGCCGGATCGTACGTATCGGCCCTGGGAAATTGCTCTAAAACAGCGTTTGCCCCTGCTGCAGCGCGCCGACCGCCTCCTGCAATACCTGCATCACGAGGGGCGGGCGCTGGCCTTTATTCGTTTTCCCTGGCTGATGCGCTTGTTTCGCCATAGCTTCACCCGCCACCTGCAGCGGCATATGCCCGATGCTGGCAAGCGCGCGCAGTTGCAGCCGAACTACCCCATGGGTTGTAAACGTATCCTGATCAGCAACGACTACTTCCCGGCGCTGGCGCAGGCCAATGTCGAGATCGTCGACGCGGCGATTCGCGAGGTGCGCGAGCATTCCCTGGTGACGGCCGATGGTCGTGAGCACTCCTGCGATGTTCTGATCTATGGCACCGGTTTCACCGCCACCGACTTCCTCGCGCCGATGCGCATTCGCGGCCTCGACGGGCTGGAGCTGAATCAGGCCTGGAAGGAGGGCGCCGAGGCCTACAAGGGCATCAGCGTCAGCGGCTTTCCCAATCTGTTCCTGCTCTATGGGCCGAACACCAACCTCGGCCACAACTCCATTCTGTATATGCTCGAGAGCCAGTACGCCTACGTGCTGGGCTGCCTGCAGGTGCTGCGCGAACAGCAGCTGCGTTATCTCGATCTGCGCCCGACGGTGCAACGGCACTACAACGCGGAGCTGCAACAGGCGACCCATCGAACGATATGGGAACAGGGCTGCGACAGCTGGTACAAGACCGCTACCGGCAAGAACACCAACAACTGGCCGGGGTTCACCTTCACCTATCGCCTCATGACCCGTACTCCGGAGCTTGCCGACTATGACTGCGTCCGCTGATTTCAAAGCCCCAGCCGCCGAGCAGATGTTGCTGCGCGGCCTGTTGCGCGGTTTTCTGCGTCTGTTCTTTCGCGGTCTGGTGCGGCCACCGATGCCCGTGCCGGCGCAGCGCCGCATATTGCGCGTGCTTACCACCATCACCCTGACGCCGCGTGGCGTAACGCGCAGCGCCGATACCCTGGCCGGGCGCCCTTGCGAATGGCATCGGCCGCCTGCCAGCAGCGGCAGTGTGCTGCTCTATCTGCACGGTGGCGCCTTCATGATCGGCGGGCCGGACACGCACCGGGGCATCTGCGCCAGCTTGGCCAAACGCGCTGTACTTGAGGTCTGTGCCCTGGATTACCGCCTGGCGCCGGAATATCCCTATCCCGCTGCACGCGATGACGTGGTGGCGGCTTACCAGGCGCTGCTGGACGCTGGCTATAGACCCGAACAGATCGCCATTGGCGGCGACTCGGCCGGCGGCAACCTGAGCCTGGTCGGCTGCCTGCGCATTATCGAACTCGGTCTGCCGGCGCCCGCCGCCCTGGTGTGCTTCTCGCCGGTCACCGACTTCACCGGCGAGCATATGCACGAGCCGCCTGCCGGCGATCCGCTGCTCCACCCCAGCTGGATTGAACAGGCCGCGCAGCTGTATTGCCCGGACGACCTGCCGCGCAATGATCCGCGCCTGTCGCCGCTGTTCGCTGACCTCAGCCAACTGCCGCCGACGCTGATCCAGGTAGGCGAAGACGAGTTGTTGCTCAATGACAGCCTGCGCCTGGCCGAGCACGCCAAAGCGGCTGGGGTCAACCTGTGCCTGGAGCGCTATCCGGGGTTGTGGCACGTGTTCCAGGCGCATGTCGGCATGTTACGAGCGGCGGATTACGCCATTGCCCGCGTGGTGGCTTTTCTCCGTGAGCGGGGCATGTGATGAACAACATCCTTATCAGCGGCGCCGCATCGGGCATTGGCGCCGCCACCGCGCGGCTGTTTTACGCGCGGGGCTGGCGGGTCGGGTTACTGGATGTCGATGAAAAGGCACTGGAGGCCTTGGCCGCCGAACTGGGCGGTGCCTGGCATGCGTCGCTGGATGTAGTCGATGCCGCGGCTGTGAAAATCGCGCTGGCCGACTTCTGCACGCAGAGCGGCGGCCAGTTGCGCCTGCTGTTCAACGGCGCGGGCATTCTGCACACCGGTGCCTTCGCCGATATCGAGCTGGAGCAGCACACGCGCCTGGTACAGATCAATGTGCTCGGCGTGCTCAACCTCTGCCATGCGGCATTCACCTATCTCAAGGCCACGCCAGAGGCGCAGGTGATCAACATGGGCTCGGTCTCGGGGCTTTACGGCGTGCCACAGCTCGCCAGTTACTCGGCCAGCAAGTTCGCCGTACGCGGCCTGACCGAGACGCTGGAGCTGGAATGGCGCGAATACGGCAGCCGCGGGGGTGACCTGATGCCGCCATTCGTCGACACGCCGATGGTGCGCAGCCAGGCGCAGCGTCCGCCAGTGATGCGTCGCCTGGGCGTGCGCCTGGACGCTGTGCAGATCGCCGAAGCGGCCTGGAAGCAGGCCCACGCCAGCACCGTGCATCGCCCGGTGGGGCTACAGTTCGGGCTGTTGTTCAACCTTGGGCAGATCACGCCGGGCTGGATCAACAGGTTACTGATGGCCTGGCTCAGTCGTTCATGATTTCCGGCGAGGCGTGCAGGCTGGCCAATTGCCGTCGGTCGTCGGCTTTGTCACAAAGGCTTTCTGGGCGACGCCAACCTCGCGTTTAGCGGCTACTCTTGGGGTGACGGTTTTCAGCCCGGCGTTCTGTCGGGCAGTCGTCGATACGCTTGCAGTAGACACATCGAGCACCAGCTCGATTCTCGGGGCGGCGCCAATTGGTGGCTTCTTTAGACGCTGGGCGTTTTCAGAGGTTTCCGGTAGAGGCCGCGACACCGTCTGTAGGGCGGTCGCATTGGGAAAGCGGTTAATCCATCCATAGCCTGAGAGGGGGTCGTTTATGAGCACAGCCTTCCACGAAGACTCCAGCACATCGGTGCTGCGTCGGATGAAAGAAGGGGGATTCGACTTCGCCCAGTTTCACCCGATCGAGTTCTACGCCATCTTTCCCGACGAAGAACGGGCCAGAACGGCGGCCAGAAACTTTCGCGGCGAGTCGCTCAACGCTCAGATATCCGCCCGTGAGGACGGCATCTGGCACCTGCAAATCAGCAAAGTGATGTATGCCACCCATGCCGGTATCGGCGAGTTCGAACATGACCTGGAGTCCATCGTCGTCCCGCTGGGCGGCAAGATGGATGGCTGGGGCGTTACCCAGGAGGTGAAAGCGTCAGCCATGCGTTAGGGAAACACTGAAAAAGTTGTCATGCCCGCGCAGGCGGGCATCCAGAACCAGCGAATTATCTGGGCTCCTGCCTTCGCGGGCGTGACGATAGCTGGCTTTTTCAGGACATCCTCAAATGTGGATGCAGCGGCGTCCATCAGCTCAGACCATCGGCCGGTTGTCCGGCCGATGGCTTCAACTCCCAGCCCACCTCGACTTGCCAATCCTTCTCGCGCAGACTGCGCGGCGGAGGTAGCTATGGCCGATGTTCTGATCCTGACTCATATCGATTATTGCCCACCAGCTCACCTGGCGCAGGTGCTGCAGGCGCGTGGCTGCAGTTTCGACGTGCTGCGCGTCGATCTGGGTGAACTGCACGGTTACGACCTGGAGCGGCCCAAGGCGGTCGCCGTGATGGGCGGGCCGATGAGCGTCAATGACCCGTTGCCCTGGATCGCCGACGAAGTGGCTGCGTTGCAGCGCTTTATCGAGCACGACATTCCCATCATCGGTCACTGCCTGGGCGGCCAGCTGCTGGCCAAGGCACTGGGTGCCAGCGTCCGTCGCATGCCCTACACCGAAGCGGGTTGGCAGCACATGCAACGTCGTGCAGAGGCTGTCGATAGCCCCTGGCTGGCGCATCTGCCTGCAGCGTTCAGCATCTTCCAGTGGCACGGCGACACCTTCTCGCTGCCTGACGGCGCCCAGCCTCTGTTGAGTAGCCAGTGGTGCGACAATCAGGCTTTCGCCTGGGGTGACAAGGTGCTGGCGCTGCAGGGCCATCCGGAGATGACAAAAGAGCTGATCGAACTCTGGCTCGATGACTGGGCGCATCTGCTCGATGCTAGCCAGCCCAGCCAGCAGAGCATCGCCGAGATGCGTGACGACCTGAGTGAGAAGGTCAGGGCATTGAACCAGGTTGCCGAAGGTTTCTACGCACACTGGCTGAAACTGGCTGGCCTTTGAGCCTGGAGAGGGCGAGGCGCCATCGGCACTTGGCCGCAGCTCAAAGCTCGTCAGGGATCAACGCCAGCAGATCGGTCACACCCACATCCACGCCCGCTTGGGTTAGTAGCGTCGTAGCCTGCCCGCGGTGATGCGTCTGGTGGTTGAACAGATGCATCAGCAGGGCGAAGAAGTGCTTTTGCGCGGCCACACCCTTCATGTTGCGATAGCTCAGCGGCTGATCCAGCTGCTCTTCGCCCACCTCGGCGGCCAGGGCTTCGATGTAACTGTCCAGCTGTTTACGCAGTGCGGCCAGCTCGCGTATATCCGCACCCATCGGTTGATCCAGGCGCGTCGGAGCTTCCAGCTCTGCGAGCGCCCGCAATGCCCGGAAGTTCGCCGGGTGTGCGCTATAGCGCCCCAGCCAGATACGGTCAGCCACCAGCAGATGATTGAGCGTGCCGAGGATCGAGCCGAAGAACGCACCGCGCTCGGCACTCAGCGCTTCGTCAGGCAGGGTGGAAGCCGCTGTGTAGAGCCGTTCGTTCATCCAGCTGTTGTAGCGTGCCATCAGGCGGATATGGTCGATTCTCTGCATGTTTTCACCTGTTGCGTACGACTTACCGTTGACTGTGGCGGCTGCGCCAATCTTCGCTCAGGAGCCCGAAGAGTGCCGAGTCCGACACCTGTCCGTCGATGATCCAACGCTGACGTAGCAATCCTTCCTGGCTGAAGCCCAGGCGCTCCAGAGCACGACCGGAGGCGCTGTTGGTTGGGTCGATTTCAGCCTCGACACGATTCAGTTCCAGAGCTTCGAAACCATGGCGCAGTAGCTCGCCAGCCGCCTCCTGAACGTAACCCTTGCCCCAGGCAGACGATGCAATGCCAAAACCGATCTCTGCACGACGCGACACCGGCTCATAGTTGAACAGCAGGCATTTGCCGATCAGCTCTGCGCTTTCCCTGTCGACAATAGCCAGGGTCAGGCGTTGGCCATCGTGCATGGCCTGTTGCTCGGCGCGGATGAAATCCTGCGCCACGGCTTCGGAGTTCCAAGGTGGCGTGTTCCAGTACTGCATGACTTGCGGATCGGAAAAGATCGCGAACAACGCCGCAGCATCCGCTGCTTGCAGAGGGCGCAGGACAAGACGTGGCGTCGTCAGAGTGACGGAAAGATCGGGCATCGGATTTCCTCGAGGCTCAGGTGCTCAGGTGCTCAGGTGCTCAGGTGCTCAAAAGCGCTCGTCGGCGATGGCTGGCAGTACCAGCTCACGCACGTAACTGGCATCGGACAGACTCAGCAGGGTTTGCACCAGAGCGACGACATCGTGCAACGGAATCAGCTGACCTTCGCCATTTTGCGCCGCCTGTTCAACCGGTATTTGCAGGCCATCCTGGGTATTGAGGTAGCCCAGTTGCAGGCAGGTGACGGCCAGACGATGATCGCGAAAACCTTCGCGCAGGGTCTCGACAATGCCCTTGAGGGCGAACTTGCTGGCGCCAAAGGTGACTTCCGGGCGGCCACTCTGTGGCAGGGCCGAGGTGGAACCGGTGAGGATCAATTGCGGCTTGGCGCCGCCGAGCAGGCGCGGTAGCAGGCGTTTGAGCAGTAGCAAGGTCGCGCCGATATTGACGCTGACCATCTCGAGAATCTGCGCGTCGTCGTCCTGCAGAAAGCTGTAGTCATCCTCGAACGCGCGAGTTTCCCAGATCCCCAGGTTGTAGATGATCGCGTCCAGGCGCTGAGGCGACTGTGCTTCGATGGCGTCCACGGCCCGCAGTGGATCACTTATATCCGCCTCGATCCACTGGATGCCTGTAGGCAGATCGGCTGGGCGGTTACGGGAAATTCCGATCAACTCGTGGCCTTGCGCCAAGCCGTCTACCAGCGCACGGCCGAGACCTCGGCTGGCTCCGATCACCATGATGCGCATCCTGTGCCTCCTTGATTCATGCTGGGTTCTTCCATGGCTCCGGCGAGGGTAACGCTCGCCCGAGAGGAAGACTGGGACGTTAAGTGGGGAACTGGTGGTGGGTCAAACGGGATATGCCAGACAAGCACTTATCGTGTGGGGGATTGCTCTCACCGTCGTTCCCGCGAAGGCGGGAGCCCAGAGAGTTGTTCTGGGTAACCGCTTGGGCGGGAACGACGGTTGCAGCAGGGGGCTACGGATTCGAGGGCCGACTACTGGCCGTCCGGCTCCGACCATACGGCAAATTCATTGCCGCCCGGCTCGACGAAGTGAAAGCGTCTGCCTCCGGGGAAGGCAAAGATCGGTTTGACGATTTCCCCACCGGCGGCCTCGACCTTGGCCAGGGTGTCTTCCAGCTGTGCGCTATAGAACACGATCAGCGCGCTGCCGTTGTCGCTGCGCGCGGACATCTCGGCGCTGAAGAAACCGCCATCCAGGCCTTCATCAGCGAAAGCTGCGTAATTGGGGCCGTAGTCCGTGAATCGCCAGCCGAAAGCGGCCTGGAAGAAGGCCTGGGTTGCCGGCAGGTCGCGGGTGGG
Organism: Pseudomonas sp. o96-267; assembly: GCF_003935465.1. NCBI lineage: Bacteria > Pseudomonadati > Pseudomonadota > Gammaproteobacteria > Pseudomonadales > Pseudomonadaceae > Pseudomonas > Pseudomonas sp. o96-267. The sequence goes on along the minus strand of NZ_RHQP01000005.1, from coordinate 19,542 downwards.
GTATTCGACGTAGTTGATCTTCTCGTGGGCAGGCATGCCGGATTCCTTGGCGGTAAAAGAGAGGGAGTTACTGACGTGATTTGGCCAGGTCGATGGCGGCCTGGATAGCCGCACGTGCTTGTGGGCTGTTTTTCCAGCAGGTCGAGCCCAACTGACCGGCTACTGCGGTGACGATATCGCCGACACTGGCTTCGGCCAGTTCCGGCAAGGAGTTTATGCCGATCTGTTCGAGTCGTTGCACGACGGTAGGGCCTACGCCTTTAACGTCTAGAAGGGCTTGGTGTTCATCTGTTGGGAAGGGCATTGGGATTGTTACCGGGACATTGACTGACGGGGGGATTTAGTCCGTCTCTGTGAGCGAATCGATCAATTTTAATGCTGTTAGGAATTGCTCTAGAATTATGAGTTTACTGCTGTAAGCAATAATTAATTTCGGATATTTCACCACTCCACTTTCTTATTATTGCCTTTCTTTTTAGTGTGGCGCTGCTGATAATCCAGAGTTCAGCAATTTTATCGGTCTTTATTGAGATATTTAAACTTTGGGATACCAGCTTTCTGGCATAACTAATTTGATTCAATATTCCTTTGTATTCAGGAGTGCTCGAGGAGAGAGCGATAACCTCGTTTTAGAAAGCTGTCCTGCTTCCCATTTGCGTAGATCTTGAAGTATTCGACAAGCGCCAAAGAATTTACTTTCCTCTGAAAGATTCGCGCAGAGTAAAATTTCCCTTCGAACCTCTTTAGAGAGTTTATTTTCAGTCGTAGAGTAATCAGAGAAGAATTTACTTTTATCGTGCATGAATCTATCTCCCTTTAGGTGCGATTGAGTTGTAAACCATTGCATAACACCGCATTGCAGCGGCTTGTCCGCATGCAATGCATGGTTATAATTCGCTACACCCTGTTGCACAGTATTTCATCCATGCTCGTCACCAGCAATTCAAGGTGTTTGATTCGCTTTGCAATTTGCTCTTCATTGATGTCAATAATTCGGCCGTGCCTGTTGTAATCTCCTGCGTGAGCAATTTGATGCCTTCGCTCAACCAGCTTACCCACAGATGTCTTAATTGATGGCTTTCCACTTTTCCGTGCTGCGTTTTCCGTGACGTTCGCTAATCGATATGGTCTAAAGATCTGGTCAATCACATCAAATTTCTGAGTCGTATATGAGCCGTAGTAATTCTCGATGAGGGTTCTTATACGTCGGTATGGCCTTTCCATCCCTAGAAGAACCAGAGCCTCTTTGGTATCCAAGCCGGATTTGTAAAGAAGCTCAATCAGCTCATCGTCTGGTTTATATCTCTGAAGGTAAGGAACCAATTTTTCTGAGAACGCGTCGGTTACATACGTGTCCAGCGCAGCGACAGCCAGCACAACTGCACCTCTAACAATATCCTTTGGGGTGGGGACCGCAACACCATTCGCTTGGTCAATCGCCTGCAACTGCTTGTAGGAATCAACCAAGGACTCGCACCGCTTTATGGTTTTTAGAAACTTGCTATGTGCGTTCGATGGCACGATCTCTCCTTGGATTTATGACGTTTGGTTAAGGGGCGGGCTTTGGCCCGTCCCGAGTGAGCGAAGCGAGCGGCTTCAAAATTTGTTAGGTTTGCCCGCTGGTGACTAGCCTTAGTTGCTTTTCTAAAAACTCTAGATGAGCTAAGTCCTTAGCGTGATATTTGTTTATGCGTGCGTCAAGCCAGTTATGGAAATCACTTATCTTTTTACCATAATTCATCGCAATGTCGGATATTTTAATTTCGGCTGGCGCATTGCATAAATATTTTTTGCTGGGCGCGGTCCATTTTTCCCAATGAATTATTTTTTCTCTATTGATGTGTACAGATGTTTTGATGTTGTTGCTGTTGATCTTTCCTGTTTTTTTAATGTTTATGGAGATGCTGGAGTGTGGGAGGGCCTTGTGGAGCATGTAATTCCTAAGGTCCTGCACAAACCTTACTAGATCATCGTTAGCGATATCTGATGAAATTTTTTGATTATATGCTTGTTCAATTGGTGTGTTTTTGTAGTGGTCTGTTATAAAGCACCTAGTGTGATCTACAAGAGTTTTTGCTGCAGCTAAGAAATTATGGAAGTGACACATGACATCCATGTGGGCAGCCGTACCTTCTTTGTAGTTGTCGGGTGTCATGAGGCGTATAGCACTTTCTGGAGAGTCAAGCTTTGCGCATGCCGAAAGCAATAGATCTCTGTTGGTAGAAAAAATATTGTAAGTAAATTCACGAACCTTTCTGCGTGACAAATATTTTATGCCCGGCGACGAATTTATTTCATTATTTAGTGCGAGATATCTCAATCGATCCATTGTGATACCTAACTATAAATAGACACCAAATGGTGCATAACCTGCTGGTGGCTTTGGTGAATAACCTTCCTGGCCATTTTCAAGATCCTTCTCTAGGTTGCGGGAGGTAGCGAGGCGATGGGGTGTTTGGGAGGTTATACACCATGTCAGATAACTGCTGGCAAGTGGCAATTACGCGAAAGCGGGGACGGTTGGGAAGGGCGTAGGGAGATCGCGAGCAAGCTCGCTCCTACAAACGCCGGGCGGGGAGGAGGGAGGCGCAGCGGTGAGCCGCGGCGCCTTTTGTTTCAGCGGTTGAAGCGCTCGACCAGGGCGTATTGGCCCTGTGCGGTGTTGGTCAGGGCCTCGCTGAGTTTGGCAGTGTCGTTGGCTTCGCCGGCGGTCTGGTCGGCCAGTTGGGCGATGGTGGTGATGTTCTGGTTGATCTCGTCGGCGACGGCGCTTTGCTCCTCCGCCGCTGCGGCGATCTGGTTGGCCATATCGGCGATATTGGCCACCGAGTCGCTGATGCCGGACAGCGCCTGATCGGCCTGCAGCACGCGTTCGACGCCTTCGTCGGCCTGCTTGCGGCCGATTTCCATGGTCAGCACGGCCTCTTCGGCAGTGCGCTGCAGTTTGGCGATCAGCGCGTGGATCTGTTCGGTGGACTCGGCGGTGCGTTGCGCCAGCGAGCGCACCTCATCAGCCACTACAGCGAAGCCGCGGCCCATCTCGCCAGCGCGAGCAGCTTCGATGGCGGCATTGAGGGCGAGCAGGTTGGTCTGGTCGGCGATGCCTTTGATCACGTCGACCACGCCACCAATTTCGCTGCTGTCCTGGGCCAGTCGGGTCACGGTCTCGCCGGTATCGCCGACCGATTGCGACAGGCGCTGGATGGCTTCGCGGGTTTCTGCGGCGATGGTGCGGCCTTCGCTGGTCAGGCGGTTGGCTTCCTGGGTGGCGATGGCGGTGCGGGCGACGTTGCTCGCTACTTCCAGGGTGGGGGCGGCCATTTCGTTGACGGCGGTAGCGACCTGCTCGGTCTCGCTGCGCTGGCGCTCGAGGCCAGCCGAGCTGTTGTGCGCTAGCTTGTCGGCTTCACGCGCTTGCAGGGTGAGTTGCTCGGCGGTGTCCTGCAGGCGGGTGAGGCAGGTTTTCAGGCGTGCTTCCTGGCTGAGCATGGCCATTTCCAGGCGTGCTTCGGCGCCACGGCTGTCGGTGTACATCTGCGCGATCAGCGGGTCGGATGTGGTTTGCTCGGCAATGCGCAGCAGGCGTTTGACGCCGCGCGTCTGCCAGGCGATGCCGGCCAGGCCCAGCGGCACGGAGAGTACAGCGGCGAGGATGAAGCCCCAGTTGCTGCCCATCCAGTGGCCGATCATGAAGCCGATCTGGCTGACCAGGATGAAGGGCATCCACGCCTGGACGATGGGTAGCCAATGGTTGCTGGCTGGAACGGCCGACTTGCCGGCGTTGATTCGGGCGTAGAGCGTTTCGGCGCGGCGGACTTGCTCGGCGGTCGGTTTGACACGGACGGATTCGTAGCCGATGACCTGGTTGTTTTCGGTCACGGGCGTGACGTAGGCGTTGACCCAGTAGTGGTCACCGTTCTTGCAGCGGTTCTTGACGATGCCCATCCACGGGCGGCCCTTTTTCAGGGTCGTCCACATGTGCTCGAACACGGCGGACGGTACATCCGGGTGGCGCACGATGTTGTGTGGCGCGCGCAGCAGTTCTTCACGACTGAAGCCGCTGATGTCGACGAAGGCGTCGTTGCAGTAGGTGATTTGCCCTTTGAGATCGGTGGTGGATATCAGGCGTTGTTGCGCAGGAAAAGTGCGCTCACGCTGAGTGACCGGCTGGTTGTTACGCATGGCAGGTATCCGTCGTTGTAATGCCCTGTCATCGGCCGACGGACGGCAAAGTTGAGGGCTGAATCCATTTTTGGCGAGTGTAAACGCTTTTTGAATGACGTCACATTTTTGTCACGGCATGAGCCGTCCTTGGCCCGACGGTGAGGCCCTGCCGCGTGGCGCGGCAGGGCAGGTGCATCAGTTGGCGATCATCTGGCGCAGCACGTAGTGCAGGATGCCGCCGACCTTGAAGTACTCGACCTCGTTGAGGGTGTCGATGCGGCACAGCACTTCGACTTCCTCATGCGTGCCGTCTTCACGGGTGATGATCAGCGTCAGTGGCATCTGCGGCCGCAGTTCCACGCCTTCCAGACCTTCGATGGCCAGCACTTCCTTGCCAGTCAGTTTCAGGCTGGTGCGGTCGGTACCGGGTTTGAACTGCAGCGGCAGCACGCCCATGCCCACCAGGTTGGAGCGGTGGATGCGCTCGAAGCTCTCGGCGATCACCGCCTTGACCCCCAGCAGGTTGGTGCCCTTGGCCGCCCAGTCACGGCTGGAGCCGGTGCCGTATTCCTTGCCGGCGATGATCAGCAGCGGCGTGCCTTCGGCCTGATAGCGCATGGCGGCGTCGTAGATCGCCAGCTTCTCACCACTGGGCACGTGCAGGGTATTACCGCCTTCCTCGCCGCCGAGCATTTCGTTGCGGATGCGGATGTTGGCGAAGGTTCCGCGCATCATCACTTCATGGTTACCCCGACGCGAGCCGTAGGAGTTGAAGTCGGCCTTGTCCACACCGTGCTCGCTCAGGTAGCGCCCGGCCGGGCTGTCGGCCTTGATGTTGCCGGCCGGCGAGATGTGGTCAGTGGTCACCGAGTCGCCAAGCAGGGCGAGGATGCGCGCCTGGCGAACATCGGTAATACGTGGCGGGTCACCAGCGATGTTCTCGAAGAATGGCGGGTGCTGGATATAGGTGGAGTCGCCTTGCCAGGCGTAGGTGTCGGCCTTGGGCACGGCGATGGCCTGCCATTTCTCGTCGCCGGCGAAGACTTCGGCGTATTCCTTGCGGAACATCGCGGTGTCGACCTGGGCGATGGCCTGGGTGATCTCGGCCTGGGTCGGCCAGATGTCCTTCAGATATACCGGTTGACCGTCCTTGCCGGTGCCGAGGGCGTCACGCGTCAGGTCGAGGCGCACGCTGCCGGCCAGGGCGTAGGCTACGACCAGGGGCGGCGAGGCCAGCCAGTTGGTTTTCACCAGCGGGTGCACGCGGCCCTCGAAGTTGCGGTTGCCGGAGAGCACCGAGGCGACGGTCAGGTCGGCCTGGGTGATGGCTTTCTCGATGGGCTCGCGCAGCGGGCCGGAGTTGCCGATGCAGGTGGTGCAGCCGTAGCCCACCAGGTCGAAACCGAGCTTCTCCAGATAGGGCGTCAGACCGGCAGCGTCGAAGTATTCGGTGACCACCTTGGAGCCGGGGGCCAGCGAACTCTTGACCCAGGGCTGGCGCTGCAGGCCTTTTTCCACGGCCTTCTTGGCCAGCAGGCCGGCGGCCATCATCACGCTGGGGTTGGAGGTGTTGGTGCAGGAGGTGATGGCAGCGATCACCACGGCGCCGTCTTTCAGGCGATGGGTATGGCCGTCGTCTTCATAGTCGACTTCGCCGCTCTGCTTGTCGCCGCCCACGGCGGTACCGCCGCCGCCGTCGCTGAGCCTGCGGCCTTCGTCTTTGGCCGCCGGTTTGAGCTGCAGGCCGACGAAATCGTCGAAGGCCTGGCTGACCTGGCCCAGCGAGACGCGATCCTGCGGGCGTTTCGGCCCGGCCAGGCTGGCTTCTACGCTGCCCATGTCCAGGCTCAGGCTGTCGGTGAACAGCGGCTCGGCGCCTGGCTCGCGCCACAGGCCCTGGGCCTTGCTGTAGGCCTCGACCAGTTGCACGGTGGCGTCTGGTCGGCCGGACAGACGCAGGTAGCCGAGGGTGATCTCGTCCACCGGGAAGAAGCCGCAGGTGGCGCCGTATTCCGGGGCCATGTTGGCGATGGTGGCGCGGTCGGCCAACGGCAGGTCAGCCAGGCCGTCACCGTAGAACTCGACGAATTTGCCCACCACGCCTTTCTTGCGCAGCATCTGGGTGACGGTGAGCACCAGGTCGGTGGCGGTTATGCCTTCTTTCAGCTTGCCGCTGAGCTTGAAGCCGATCACTTCGGGAATCAGCATCGACACCGGCTGGCCGAGCATGGCCGCTTCCGCCTCGATGCCGCCGACGCCCCAGCCGAGTACGCCGAGGCCGTTGATCATGGTGGTGTGCGAGTCGGTGCCGACCAGGGTGTCGGGGTAGGCGAGGGTGGCGCCGTCTTCTTCTTTGGTCCACACGGTGCGCGCCAGGTATTCGAGGTTGACCTGGTGGCAGATGCCGGTGCCCGGCGGCACCACGCTGAAGTTGTCAAAGGCGTGCTGGCCCCAGCGCAGGAAGGCGTAGCGCTCGCCGTTGCGCTGCATTTCCAGTTCGACGTTGTCGTGGAAGGCGCTGGAGGAGGCATAGCGGTCGACCATCACCGAGTGGTCGATGACCAGGTCCACCGGCGACAGTGGGTTGATCCGCTGCGGATCGCCGCCGGCCTTGGCCATGGCGTCGCGCATGGCGGCCAGGTCGACCACCGCCGGCACGCCGGTGAAGTCCTGCATCAATACGCGCGCCGGGCGGTACTGGATCTCGCGGTCGGAGGCGCGCTGGTCAAGCCAGTCGACCATGGCTTGCAGATCCTGCGGCTGCACGGTCTGGCCGTCTTCGTTACGCAGCAGGTTCTCCAGCAGCACCTTGAGCGACTTGGGCAGGCGGTCGATGTTGCCGAGGCGTTGGGCAGCCTCGGGCAGGCTGTAGTAGTGGTAAGTGGCGTCGCCGATCTTCAGTTCGCGGCGGCAGTTCAGGCTATCGAGGGAGGGCATTGCACATCTCCTTGGGCCCGCACGGTTCGGGCTGTGTCTGATGGCGGCAGACCTTCAAGCTAGTTCGGCTTGAGCGGTCTGGCTAGCGCATATCCTTTATCGGTTGCTATGTGCTGCCCGGTCTGGATGGCCGGATTTCATCGAAACGCGATGACTGGCGGCTTCATGTCTGTAGGCAGCACATGTATAGCTGGACAGGTTTAGCGGCTCTGGGTTCCGGTCTCGGGTATCATGCGCGCCTCGAGGAGAGCCTTTGATGAATACCCTGTTTCTGCATTGCCGCCCCGGTTTCGAAGGGGAGGTGTGCGCCGAGATCACCGACCTCGCTGCACGCCTGGATGTACCAGGCTACTCCAAGACTAAGCCCGGCAGCGCGTGCGCCGAGTTCGTCTGCAGCGAGGCGGCCGATTGCGAAGGGCTGATGCGCAGCGTGCGTTTCAATCAGCTGATTTTCCCGCGGCAATGGGCGCGTGGGGCCTACGTCAGCCTACCGGAAAGCGACCGTATCAGCGTGTTGCTGGAGGCGCTTGCTGATTACCCGGTGTGCGGCAGCCTGTGGCTGGAAGTGGTGGATACCAACGACGGCAAGGAACTCTCGACCTTCTGCAAGAAGTTCGAGGCGCCGCTGCGCAAGGCGCTGCTCAAGGCCGGCAAGCTGGTGGACGACGCGAAGAAGCCGCGCCTGCTGCTGACCTTCAAGAGCGGCCGTGAGGTATTCGCCGGCATTGCCGAGGCGGACAACCAGGCGATGTGGCCGATGGGCATTCCGCGCCTGAAGTTTCCGCGCGAGGCCCCGAGCCGCTCAACGCTCAAGCTGGAGGAAGCCTGGCACCATTTCATCCCGCGCGAGCAGTGGGATCAGCGCCTGGCGCCCGGCATGACCGCAGTTGACCTGGGCGCTGCGCCCGGCGGCTGGACCTGGCAACTGGTCAATCGGGAAATCCGCGTCACCGCCGTGGACAACGGGCCGATGGCCGAAAGCCTGATGTACTCCGGTTTTGTAGTGCATCAGCGCGCTGATGGTTTCACCTTCCGACCACGGCATCCGGTGCACTGGATGGTCTGCGATATCGTCGAGAAACCGGCGCGCACGGCAGCGATGATCGAAACCTGGCTGGGCGAGGGGCTGTGCCGCGAGGCGGTGGTCAACCTCAAGCTGCCGATGAAGCAGCGCTACGCCGAGGTTCGGCGCCTGCTCGATCGCATCGAATCGGGGCTGGTCGAGCGCGGCCTGAAGGTCAGCATCGGCTGCAAGCAGCTGTATCACGACCGTGAAGAAGTGACCTGCCACCTGCGTCGGCATGGCAAGTGATTGTCTGCATGTAGGTCTCAGGATTGTGCGCGCAGGTGACCTGGAGGTCAGCTTTGCGCGACAATGCGTGCCTGTTTGTGGAGCCCCTTATGTCCGAAGCCCTGACCCTCAACCACGATGACCTGCTCGACGCCAGCGGCCTGAATTGCCCGGAACCGGTGATGATGCTGCACAACAAGGTGCGCGACCTGTCGCCGGGCGGCCTGCTCAAGGTGATCGCTACCGATCCGTCGACCCGCCGTGATATTCCCAAGTTTTGCGTGTTTCTCGGTCACGAGCTGCTCGGTCAGGCCGAGGAAGACGGCACCTACCTGTACTGGATTCGCAAGAAGGCCGACTAGGCGACGCATGTCGCATGTAGGGTGCGCCGTGCGCACCGGTGATGTGCCTTGATCCGGGTTATCTGTGGTTGTTGGTGCGCGCGGCGCACCCTACGGCTCTGCGTCTTTTTCAGCGTTGTTCCAGCCTGCTTGTCCCGGCGCCAGGCCGCAGCTGTTCAGTAGTGTCTGCCAGGCCTTGACGTGACGCGCCGTGGCGGCGCGGAAATCCTGCCATAACGAATCCTGCTCGCCGGCCAGCCGCTGCAGGTGCTCGCGGGTGGCTGGAGGAATGCCGTCGATGCGCTGCAATTGCAGCAGCGCCGCCTGCCACTGCTGGCCGCGCTGGTCGACCTTTGTCAGATAAGGCTGCAGGCCACCGGCATAGAACTTGACGAAGATGTTCTGCAGGATGCGCCCGCGCGGCGTCGCCTGGCCCAGTGGGCAAAGGGGGCGGTCCTGTTGGCGCTGCTCCAGCATCTCGCTGCCGACGTCGAGGGTGTGGCGCAGGCTGGCCAGGCTGGTGATCAACTGGCTGCCCTGTTCGCTGGCATAGAGGGCAAAGAACAGCGGCTCCAGCTCGTCAGTATTCGGTGGTAGTTGTGCAGGCAGGGCGGCTCCGATGCTGGCCAGTCGCTGCAATGCGCCCAGCGCGGCGCTGTCTTCCAGCGTGTCCACCGGCAAGGCCTGATCGGCGAAACGCAGATAGTTCTCGAACTCCGGGCTGCCGTTCAGCGCATTCCAGAATACTGCGGGCAGTTGCTGGCGCTTGTCGCTGGCCAGGTGTTGCAGCGTGGTCTTGAGGCTGGAGTCTTCCTGCAGATGGGGCAGGCAGTCATCGATGGCGCGCAGCAGATCACCTTCGTAGCCCAGGCGCTGGCTGGGCATCAGTTGCTTGCCCAGGCTGCTGTTACGCTGGCTGATCAGTTGCTGCAGATGCGGGCAGCGCCGTGCATCGATCACCAGATCGAGCAGGCCGATACGCAACTCGGGAATCTCGCTAAGCCGCTCACGCCGGGCCGGTAGGCGGTACTGGCTGACACTGCGATTGTCGAAGGCGTTGACGTCAGCAGCATCGAGCGAGCGTTGCAGGCGTTGCAGGTAATCGCTCTGCAGGGCCAGGCCGTCGTTGGCCGGGCCGCATGCAGCGAGCAGAAGTAGGCAGAGGAGCAGGGCTGGTCGAATCATGCGCTCAGTCTAGAGCTGATCTCCTGCCTATCCAATTACTCAGGCGGCCCGGCGAATGCGCTTGCGTGCGCTGCGCGCCAGGCGCACGGTGAGCATCGCCGCGGCGCAGGTCAGACCCACCACCAGGCCCTGCCACAAGCCGCTGGGCCCGCTGGGCTCGCCGAACAGGTCGGACAGCCCCAACGCATACCCCACCGGCAGGCCGATGCCCCAGTAGGCGAATAGGGTCAGCAGCATGGTGATGCGCGTGTCCTGGTAGCCACGCAGCGCGCCGGCCGCAGTCACCTGAATGGCATCGGAGAACTGGAACAGCGCCGCATAGACGATCAGTGTTGCCGCCACGGCGATCACCGTTTTGTCCGGCGTGTAGATCTGCGCGATCTGTTCGCGCAGCAGGAACATCAGGCTGGCCGATACGCAGGCGTAGCCCAGCGCCGCCGCCATGCTTACCCCGGCAGCGAAACGCGCCTCGCGCGGCTGACCACGGCCCAGCGCCTGACCGACGCGTACGGTGGCGGCCATGGCCAATGAGTAAGGGATCATGAACACCATGGAGCTGAAGTTGAGCGCGATCTGGTGCCCGGCCACCACGGTGGCGCCAAGCCCGCCGATCAGCAGAGCGATCACTGCGAAGATGCTCGACTCGGCGAACACCGCGATGCCGATCGGGACGCCAATGCTCAGCAGGCGCTTGATCACCGTCCACTGCGGCCATTCGAAGCGGGTGAACAACGCGCTATTGCGGTAGTAGGGCGCCCACTTCACCCAGAGCAGCATGCCGATCAGCATGAAGCCCATCACCAGCGCGGTCGCCCAGCCGCAGCCGACACCGCCCATGGCCGGCAGGCCGAACTTGCCGTAGATGAAGATGTAGTTGGCAGGAATGTTCAGCAGCAGGCCGATGATGCCCAGCACCATGGCCGGGCGGGTGTGGCCGAGGCCATCGCTGAAGCAGCGCAGCACGTGATACAGCGCCACCGCCGGGAAGCCGCAGGCCACGGCGCGCAGGTAGCCCATGGCCGGAGTGATCAGCGCCGGGTCGACGTTCATGGTGCGCAGGATGAACTCGGCGTTCCACAGCAGCGCCGCAGCACTACCGCCGACGGCCAGCGCCAGCCAGAGTGCCTGACGCACCAGCGGGCCGATATCGGCCTCTTCGCCAGCGCCGAAGCGCTGCGCCACCTTGGGCGTGGTGGCCAGCAGGATGCCGGTCATCAGCAGGAAAACCGGCACCCAGATCGAGTTGCCCAGCGCCACGGCTGCCAGGTCCTGCGGGCTGACGCGCCCGGCCATCAGCGTATCGACGAAGCCCATGGCGGTGTGCGCCAACTGGGCGATGATGATCGGCGTGGCCAGAATGAGCAGGCTGCGCAGTTCCGTGCGCACGCGGCCAAGGCGGGTGTCGGTGGACATTTCGACTCTTCGGGATAACAGGAAACCGCGTAGTCTACGCCTTGACTTAGCGGTCAGGAAAGAACGATCTGCCCCTCTGTCTGGCGGCCTGTGGGGCGACGCTGAGGTGTCGGCTGACTTAGAATGACGACCTGCCTGATGGAGCCTGCCATGCACATAGTCGCCGACGAAAACATTCCCCTGCTCGATGAGTTCTTCGCTGCGTTCGGCAGCATCCGTCGCCTGCCGGGGCGCAGCATCAGTGCGGCCGATGTGCGTGATGCTGACCTGCTGCTGGTGCGCTCGGTGACCCAGGTGAATCGCGCCTTGCTCGAAGGCAGCCGGGTGCGCTTCGTCGGCACTTGCACCATCGGCACCGACCATCTGGATCTCGATTACTTCGCCGAGGCCGGCATCGCCTGGAGCAGTGCGCCTGGCTGCAACGCCCGTGGCGTGGTGGATTATGTGCTGGGCAGCGTGCTGACTTTGGCCGAGCGCGAGGGCGTCGACCCGGCTGCGCGCGTTTATGGCGTGGTGGGCGCGGGACAGGTCGGTGGACGTCTGGTGACTCTTTTGCAGGGGTTGGGCTGGCAGGTGCGGGTGTGTGACCCTCCGCGCCAGGCTGCCGAGGGAGGCGACTTCGTCAGCCTGGGGCAGATCATCGACGAATGCGATGTGATCAGCCTGCACACGCCGCTGGATGCTTCGACGCGCCATCTGTTCAATGCGACGCGGATGGCAGCACTCAAACCCGGCACCTGGCTGATAAATGCCAGCCGTGGCGCCGTGGTGGACAACGCTGCGCTGCGCAGCCTGTTGCCGCAGCGACCTGACTTGAAGGCCGTGCTGGATGTTTGGGAAGGCGAGCCGCAGGCCGATGTCGAGCTGGCCGCCCTGTGCCAATTGGCGACGCCGCACGTTGCCGGCTACAGCCTGGACGGCAAGCTGCGTGGCACAGCGCAGATCTACCAGGCCTGCTGCCGAGCGTTGGGCGTGGCTGAGCAGGTGAGTCTGGCCGATCTGCTGCCGGCGCCCTGGTTGAGCGAGTTGAGTATCGATAGCAGCGCCGATCCGACATGGGCGCTGGCCAGTATTTGCCGCTCGGTGTACGACCCGCGGCGCGACGATGCGGATTTTCGCCGTAGCCTGGTCGGCGATGCCGATGCGCGTCGCGCCGGCTTCGACCGCCTGCGCAAGCATTACCCCATGCGCCGCGAAATCGATGGTCTGCATGTGCGCATCCAGGGTGACTCATTACCACTGGCTGCGCTGGTGCGAGCCTTGGGCGCGACCCTTGTGTAGGGTGCGCTGTGCGCACCGGCTGATATCGCAGAGCCCCGAGGTGCGCACAGCCTAGGTGGCCCCGCGACACCCTACGATAAGGCGCTATCCATGCGCCTTATTTTGCATTTATTAAATTGCATGCAATTTAATTGCTCGCTACCTTGTTCGTCACTTTCAGCCCATTCAGGACGATTCCCCATGAGCAACGCGCTTTTCGATATCCCGGTCACCACCATCAAGGGCGAGCAGAAGACCCTGGCTGACTTCGGCGGCAAGGCCGTGCTGGTGGTCAACACCGCCAGCAAGTGCGGCTTCACCCCGCAGTACAAGGGCCTGGAAAACGTCTGGCAGCAATACAAGGACAAGGGTCTGGTGGTGCTCGGTTTCCCCTGCAATCAGTTCGGCAAGCAGGAGCCGGGCGACGAGGGTGCCATCTCGGAATTCTGTGAGCTGAACTTCGGCGTCAGCTTCCCGCTGTTCAAGAAAGTCGACGTCAATGGCAGCGATGCTCACCCGTTGTTCGTGCAGCTGAAGAAGCGCGCACCGGGCCTGCTGGGCAGTCAGGGCATCAAGTGGAACTTCACCAAGTTCCTGATTGGCGAGGATGGCCAGGTGGTCAAGCGTTTCGCCCCGACCACCAAGCCCGAAGAGCTGAGCAGCGAGATCGAAGCCCTGCTGAAATGAGTGCTTTCGATACCGCTGGGCTGCAGTTGGACAACCAGCTGTGCTTCAAGCTCTACGCCGCTTCACGCTCGGTGATTCGCGCCTACAAACCGATGCTCGACGGCCTCGGCCTGACCTACCCGCAATATCTGGTGATGCTGGTGCTGTGGGAGTGGCAGGAGCGGGCGCCTGAGCAGCCGACGCTCAAGGCACTCGGGCAACGCCTGCAACTGGACTCCGGGACCCTGACGCCGCTGCTCAAGCGTCTGGAGCAGATGGGGCTGGTGCAGCGCCGTCGCGCGCAGGTGGACGAACGCGAGGTGCATCTGGCCTTGAGCGATGCTGGTAGGGCGCTCCAGGCGCAGGTCTTGCCGCTGAAGGCGCAGCTGCTCTGCCAGTTCGATGATCAGGACCTGCTGGAGATGGAAGGGCTGCGCCGCAGTCTGGATCGCCTGTTGGCCAGGCTCAGCGAGTGAGGTCGGCGGGCAGCCAGGTATCCAGAATGGCTGCCAGTTCCTCGCGGCGGAAGGGTTTGGCCAGGTAGTCGTTCATGCCGGCGGCGCGGCAGCGTTCGCGTTCGTCGGACAGCGCATTGGCGGTCAGGGCGACAATGGGCAACTGCGGCCAGCGCCCGTTGCTGCGAATGCGCCGGCTGGCCTCGTAGCCATCCATCACCGGCATATTGCAGTCCATCAGGATCAGGTCGACAGGTTCCTGCTCCAGAACCTCCAGCGCTTCACCACCATGGCCGGCTACCAGCACCTGATAGCCGAGCTTGCCCAGCATGCCCTTGGCGACCATCTGGTTGACCGGGTTGTCCTCGACCAGCAATACGCGTGCGCTGCTTTCTCGCACAGGCTGCGCTTGGGCACTACTGTGAACGTCGCCATCGTCGCTGTGCAGGACGTGCCGCAGCTCCTGTAGCAGCCCATTGCGCGACACTGGGCGGGCGATCTGCAGCAGCGGCATAAGGCGTTGTGCCTGCTCATGTGGCAGGAAGTTGCCGTAGGCGGTGACCAGCAACACCGGTGTGCTCATCGCCGGACGAATGCCGAACAGGCATTCCGGGCAATCGCTGATCAGCAGGTCGGCCTCCACGCCGTGCAGGTTGGCATCGGTATCCAGGCGCTGATAACTCAGGCCCCAAGCGGGCAGCCACTGGCTGAGCATCTGTTGCAGGCCGCTGCTGGCCGGGGTCAGCGCGACGATGCGGCCCTCAAGCGCCGGTTGTGAGCTGGCTTGTACATGGGCAGGCAGCGGTAGCTCGGCGCAGAACTCACTGCCGAAGCCTTCTTTCGATTGCAGGCTCAGCTTGCCGTGCATTGCCTCGCACAGGCGCCGCGTCAGTGCCAGGCCGAGCCCGGTGCCGCCGTACTCACGGGTGCTGCCCACTTCTGCCTGGGCGAAGGGCTGGAAGATACGCGCCTGGGCGTCTTCGGCGATGCCGATGCCGGTATCGCGCACGCGAATGCTGATGCCGTCCACAGCGCAGGCGACGATCAGGTCGACGCGACCGAAGCGGGTGAATTTGAGCGCGTTGGATAGCAGGTTGCTGACGATCTGGCGCACTCGCGTCGGGTCGCCCAGCACCTGCGCCGGCAGTGCCGGATCGATCAGGCAGGTCAGCTCCACGGCGTTGGCGGCGTTCTGCGACAGCAAGCTGGCGGTTTCTTCGGCCAGGGCGCCGAGGTCGAATGGGATTTCCTCCAGTTCGAGCTGACCAGCTTCGAATTTGGACAGGTCGAGAATGTCGTTGAGCAACTCCACCAACACCTTGCCGGAGTCGTGTGCGATACCCAGCTGTTGACGCTGCTCGGCGCTGAGCGGGCCGTCCAGGGCCAGTGCGAGCATGCCCAGCAGGCCGTTGAGCGGGGTGCGGATCTCATGGCTCATGTTGGCCAGGAAGGCCGAGCGCGCCTGCGCCATGTTCAGGGCGGTGGTGCGCGCCGTTTCCAGCTCGGCGTTGGACTGGCTGAGGCGCACGTTGGTCGCCTTGAGTTCGGCGGTACGGGCCGAGACGATGTTTTCCAATTCACTCAGATACTGGGTCAGGCGATCCTCGGCGTTGCGCCGTTGCTCGATCTCCAGCGCGATGTTCGACAACTGGCGGTTGGTGACCTCGACCAGGGTGCCGATCTCGTCGTGCTCATGGCCTTTGGGGCAGGGCACCGGGCGATGCTGCGGGTCCTGCGGGTTGCGTTCGCTGAGGGCGCGAATCACCCCGGTCAGGGGTTTGGTCAGCATGAAATAGAACAGCACCAGCAGGATCAGCGACAGCAGCAGGCTGCGCGCGAACCCGGTGAGCAAGGTCAGCATCGAGCGTTTCAGGAAGTGGCTGCCGAAGGCGTAGGTGTCGACCTCCAGGCGCAGAAAACCGAGGGCCTCGTCGGGGGCGTGGCTGACGTGGAGCGGGTCCTGGAACTGCCGTTGGGCGCCGAATAGGCTGTCGCTCAAGACCCGATAACGGCTTTCGCTGCGTGGACGGCTGACGCTGGCCAGAACCAGGCCGCTGTTGTCGATCAGTTCCGCGCGGGTCACCGCAGGGGAGCGCAGCAGGCCGAGGACCAGCTCCTGGGCCAGTTCGGCGTCGATGTTGTAGGCGATGCGGGCGGCGGGGTTGTGGCTGATTTCCAGCAGCGCGCGAATCTCGCGGTTGATGGAGGCCTCTTCGCTGGCATAATCGACCGCCACCTGGGTGACGCTGAGCAGCGTACCAAGGATAAACGCCACCAGGACGGTCAGACCGGCCTGTTTGAACGACAGACGATTGGTGAGCGATATATCCATGAATGCGTGCGTCGTCTCTGATCCTTGGGCGCTTGCCAAGCATAGCTGATAGCGACCCTGTACCGGCAGAGCCTGCAACGTGCGGTTCTGCGCAAAAGGAGTAGTAGATCGTGGATTCCCGATTGCTGGATTTTCTCGCCCGCGCCGAACAGGTGCTGGAGCGCATCGAGCCCCTGCTGCCTACACTGCGTCCGGAAGTGGACTGGAGCAAGTGCGTGGCGGCGCGTTGGGTGCGTGATGGGCGCAGCGGCTACCTGCTGCCGCTGGATGTCAGTCTCGATCTGTCGCTGAGCGACCTGCTGGGTGTGGATGCCCAGCGCGAGCAACTGGCGCGCAATACCCGCCAGTTCGTCAGCGGCATGCCGGCCAACCACGCCTTGCTCTGGGGCGCGCGCGGCACCGGTAAGTCGTCGCTGGTGCGTGCACTGCTCGCTGAGCACGCCAAGGCCGGCCTGCGCCTGATCGAGATCGAACGCGATCACCTGGCTGACCTGCCGCGCGTGGTCGAGTTGCTGGCCGGCCTGCCGCAGCGCTTCGTACTGTTCTGCGATGACCTGTCGTTCGAGGCGGGTGAGGGCGACTACCGTGTGCTCAAGAGCGTGCTCGACGGCTCGCTGGAACAGGCGCCGGACAACGTGCTGCTGTACGCCACGTCCAACCGTCGCCATCTGGTGCCCGAGCATCAGAGTGACAACGAGAACTGGAAGAGGGTCGACGGCGAGCTGCATCCCAACGAGGCGGTGGAGGACAAGATCGCGCTATCCGACCGTTTTGGCCTGTGGCTGTCGTTCTATCCCTTCACTCAGGATCACTTCCTGATCGTCGTGCGCCACTGGGTGGACGTGCAGGCGCGTCAGGTCGGGCTGAAATGGAGCTGGGACGAGGCGCTGGAAAAGGCCGCCATCCGCTGGGCGCTAGGTCGTGGTAACCGTAATGGCCGCTGCGCTTATCAATTCGCCCGCCACTGGGTCGGGCTGCAACTGCTGGAGCAACAGGCATGATCGATCTTTCCCAGACGGGTGATGGCCTCAATGGCTATCCGCTGCTGACTGCACAGTTGCAGGCGCTGTTATCCGGCGAGCGTGATTTCATTGCCAATGCCGCGCAGTTTTCCGCCTTCCTGTTTCACGAGCTGGCCGACCTGAACTGGGCTGGCTTCTATCTGGTCAAGGATGGCGAACTAGTGCTTGGCCCGTTCCAGGGCAAGGTGGCCTGCGTGCGCATCGCCTTCGGTCGTGGTGTCTGCGGCGCAGCGGCGGCCAGCCTGCAAACCCAGCGAGTCGAGGATGTGCATGCTTTCCCAGGACACATTGCCTGTGACAGTGCGTCGAACAGCGAACTGGTGGTGCCCCTGGTCAAGGACGGCCGCCTGATTGGCGTGCTGGATCTGGACAGTCCGTCGGTAGGGCGTTTCACCGCAGTGGATCAGGCTGGCATCGAAGCGCTGACAGCGGTCTTCCTGGCTGCCAGCGACTGCTGAATACGCCCATGGTGCCGCTCTGTCGGAGGCGATACGGCGGTTTGAGCTCGGTCCGGTAGGGTGCGCCACGCGCACTGCCGGCTTGAGGCGTCGCCGAAGCTGGTTTCGCAATCGGTGCGCACGGCACACCCTACGAAGCAGGCTCAGCGCTTGGCGCCGATCTTCTCCAGCGTACGCAGTTCACGCGGCAGCAGTTGCTGCGTGGATGCGCGGTTCTTGATGCGCTCGTAGTGCGCCATCAGGTTCGGCCAGCGGCTGGCATCCAGGGTTTCCCCGCCATGCTCCATGTTGATCAGCTGGCTGGCCAGCGCCAGGTCGGCCATGGACAGCTGCTCACCGAGGAAATAGGGCGTATCACCCAGCGTGGTCTCGAAGTAGTCGAAGTGGTTGGGCAGTTTGTCTCTGAGCGTCTGCTGCACCTTTTCCTCGTCGCAGGGCTGACCCATGGTGGCTTTCAGCACGCGGTTGCGGAACACGGTGAAGGTGCACAGTGGCGCCAGCTCGTAGTCGGCGTATTTTTCCAGCCAGCGCACCTTGGCGCGTTGCTCTGCATCGGCGCCATACAGCGGTGTGTGCTCGGGGTAGCGTTCTTCCAGGTATTGGCAGATGACGCTGGAGTCAGCCAGCTTGAGGTCGCCGTCGCGAAAGGCGGGAATTCGGCCTAGCGGGTTGAGTTCGCGAAACCAATCAGGCTGGCCGAAGGGCATGACCACTTCGAGTTCGTAATCCAGGCCCTTTTCGATCAGGCACAGGCAGAGTTTGCGGACGAAGGGGGACAGCGGTGCCCCGTATACGGTCAGGCTCATTGCAACTCCTAGCGGCGGTCCGCGTGCTCGACTGAGCGAGGGCGCGCGAACGGCTTGCTCAGTCGTAGATGTTCTTCTTCTTCCAGTCGTCTTCCAGGTCCTTCAGACCTTCGGTCAACTGGCTAGCTTCGTCCTCTGCGGGTGCACTGCTGTTGAGCACCATGGCATTGGCGCGCGCCAATTGCTCTTCGAAACGCTTGAGCTGGGTCTGATAGGGCGTGGCGTCAGGCTGCTTGCGCAGGTACTGCACACCGCGCTCGAAGGCCAGGCGGGCCTGGCCGGGTTGTTTCTGCTGCATGGCCGCCTGGCCCAAGGTGCTGAAGAACTCGATATGCACCAGCACCAGCATCTGACGAATCTGCTTGAGCCAATGCTTGCCGTCACCCGCCGGTAGCAGGCCAGCCTGAACCGAACCGGTGATCAGGGCATGCAGGTTTTCCAGCAGGAAACGCACGTCCTTGGCTTTGGCTTCGTTGGCGATGGGTTGAGGCGGGTTCTTCACGGCAATGGATTCGCCCTGAGCGACCTGCGCCTTCAGCGTGTCGATATCGCCCCGAAGGGTGGCGTTCTGTTTCTCCAGTGGCAGTAAACGTTCGCTGGCCTGCAACTGTAACTGGCTCAGCAGTAGCTTCAGCTGCGGCGTCATCAATTGGCCAGGTATACGCTCGGAGATATCCTGGCAGCGACGGATACGGTCGAGCAGGTCGGCGCGCTGGCGCGCTTTCTCCAGCTTGCTGTTCTCGACGGCGTGGTTGATGTAAGCGATCACCATCAGCAGGGCGATGCCGCCGACGATCAGCATGGTTATCACGAGTGCGGACACTGCTTGGGACCTCTCGAGAATCGACTTTTCGACCGAGTGTAGTGGCTTGGTCGCATGGCTCCTAGTGGCATATCGATTTCTGGGCTGAAGTCTTTGATTTTAAAAATTTTTTAGAGAGAGGTTGACGACCCTCGAAAGGCTCCATAGAATGCGCGCCACTTCCAGCGCAATGCTAGAAACAGAGCGAAGGAAGCCGGAAAGTTGCTTGATGTTCCGGGGTGTGTCCCCTTCGTCTAGTGGCCTAGGACACCGCCCTTTCACGGCGGTAACAGGGGTTCGAGTCCCCTAGGGGACGCCACTTTCAAGCTGTAATGCGGGAATAGCTCAGTTGGTAGAGCACGACCTTGCCAAGGTCGGGGTCGCGAGTTCGAGTCTCGTTTCCCGCTCCA
>NZ_RHQP01000059.1:0-15412 GCF_003935465.1 Pseudomonas sp. o96-267 | reverse complement strand
CGTCTTGCTCATGGTGTCTCCGGTTCGGAGCGACAGTGTCGCTCATGAGTCGGTTACACAAAAATTCGTACACCCTCCACATTCTGACCGACTTCAAGCGTGTGGTGATTGACGGCTTCGAGGGCTTCATCGCGAGGTCTCCGTTCAATGGCTTTGCCGGCGCAGAGTATGTGATCGGTGGCGTTTTCTATGCGTTACTCAGCCGTACAGTTGTAGGCGAGGATCTTGAGAGCCAACTGGTGTTGGAAGCCCTGCGCCGCTCCAGCGTCGCGCTGGCTAATGCCAGTGAAAACGAGCTGGGTGATTACCTGCGCGACATGCCTCCGGAGTCTCTGAAGGGGCTGGGAAGTAATGTGAAGGGCATCTACCACGAGTTGCTTTATGTCCATAACTACAACGCTACTCATGACGATACCCAAGCCGCGGTCTTTGCAGCGACCAATTATCCCGGTGCGGATATTCAGATCACCAATATCGAGAGCGGGGAGGTTATTGAGCAGTTCCAGCTGAAGGCGGTTATGGATGCCGCCAAGATCGATGCGCACCTGGAGAGGTATCCGGTGATCTCGGTGCTGGCGACCAATGAGGTGGCCAAGCATTTCACCGATGCGCGCGTAGGCAGCAGCGGTCATGACAATGAGGCCCTTCAGGCTCAGGTGGATGAGGACCTGAGTGCAGTAGCCGGCAACGCTATTGGAGACCGCGCAGGCGATGCCGCACAGCTTGCGGCAGGCATTGCCTCCACACGGGAGCTGCTGGAGATGCTGCGCGGCGAAAGGGACTTTCCGGACGCCGCCGCGAACGTGCTGAAAGGCGCCGGAACAGCGGCTGCAGCCACTGCGCTCGCGGCTTACCTGTTTAGCTGAGCACGCCCCTAAAAAGAAAAGGGGGCAGATTTATCTACTACGCCGCAGACCGCCTCTCGTCGAGAGCGGCGACTATGCCTGACCGCTCCTGGCCGATAGCTACGCCTGAGTGTGGACAGGTTTCGTCTATTCAAGATGAACCGGTGTCCATACTCAGGCAACCACTGGGTAGTTGGCATCGCCCCATAAGGTGTCTGGGTTAGATTCTTTCTTGCAGCGCCTTGAAGAAGGCATCGATATTCTCATCGTGGCGTTTGTAGTAGGTCCAGGGCCCGATCCGCTGCGATGTCACCAATTGCGCGCGCTGTAGAGCTGCGAGATAAAGCGATGTCGTTGACTGCGAGAGGCCCGTGCGCTCTTGGATGATACTGACGCACACGCCTACCGTTTCTGGGTCGACTTCCTGCTCGGGAAAGACTGTCCTGGGATCCTTGAGCCAATTGAGGATGGCAAGGCGCGTCGGGTTCGCCAATGCTTTCAGGGCTTCGTTGACGTCAATAGTCATGAATTTTTTGAGACCTGTTTTTTTCGATATCTAGATATCTTCCTGATTCGCGCATCAAATTGGAAGGCTTCGCCATGATCTCTGCGCGCCAGCCCGTTGCAATGGCGGGCTGGTTTGGACTGGAATCCTAGTGTCCTGTCAGGTAGGACTATCGGGCACCTGCGCGCCGCCGAATTTAGGGACGATATGCTTGCCAAGCTCCTCGATAACCTCTGCTGCGGGGCGTTTACCATACTTGAGGTTCAGGATGACGTGATCTACACCGATTTCCTGAAGTGTATCCAGCAAGGCCCGCAGGTGGTTACGTCCCAGTCGGAATCCTAGATGGATAGGCGAGGGCGGCGTGGATGGGTTTTCGTCCAGGTCGATATACAGCGATTGCAAGAACGGCTTGTAGATAGCGCCACATTGTTTAACCGTTTCCTGTCGCCAATCTTCCACGATCAGTCGCTGTATTTTTGGCGGACGTGGATAGTTGATCCAGCCATGGCTTTCACGCGCGATCCAATCGAGCGGCTGGCGGCTGTGTCCGGTTACGAATAGCGGTATTTCCTGAGTCGTAGGTTTGGGAACGAGATCGGCCCCCAGTAACTCGCCGTGACTCCAGCGAATGGGCTCGAAGTGTGTTCGATGGGCTTGGCGTATCACATTGAGGTTTTCTTGAAAGGTCTCGCCACGCTGTTCGGGATCAACGCTGAATGCGGGAAACTCCACGGGACGATCGCCAGAGGCTACTCCCAGGAGCAAGCGACCTCCGCTCAACTGATCAATGCTCGCTGCGGCCTTTGCCGTGTGCAAGGGATTACGCAAAGTAAGGGCGATGGAGGCGGTGCCTAGTGCGATTTTTGTTGTATGGGCTGCCATGTAGCCCAGATACACCCAAGGGTCGAAAACCTGGCCGACATCGCCGAAGCTTGGGTCCCTGAGTGGCACGTCGCGAAACCAGAGCGCCGAAAAACCAAGTGCCTCTGCACGTTTGGCCAGCGCGACCTGATCTAGCATGCGCGGTGTATCACCTTCGAAAGCCTCCAGGGGAAAGAACAGCCCAAGGCTTAGATGACCCTGCCTGAAGGTCCGTTTGAATCCCCTATGCTCTTGGTAGGGAATCGTGCTCGGTTGGTACATGCTTAACTTCCTCGGTCAGCAAACGCTGAGCCACGCCCCTGAGTTATGGGGCGTGGCTCTGAGCGTTTAGGATTTGTAAGTCGGGTAGTCGGTGTAGCCCTTATCGGTACCGCCGTACATGCTGCTTGGATCAACTGGGTTAAGCGGCCAGTTGTTGGCGATACGAGCGGGCAGGTCGGGGTTCGCAATGAAGGGGCGGCCAAAAGCGATCAGGTCGCCCCAGCCAGCTTTTATCACGCGATTTCCTCGTTCAGCGGTGTACTTGCCGGCATAGATAATCTTGCCACTGAAGGTCTTACGAACAGCTTCCCGGAACGTCTCAGGCAGCTCGGGTGCGTTTTCCCAATCGGCTTCGGCGAGCGACAGGTAGGCAATGCCCACTTCCTCGAGGATCTTCACTGCCTCGATGTAGGTTTGGTGAGGATCTTCTTCGACCAGGCCAAGGTAGACGCGGTCTTCGTCTGTGGTCGCGAACAGCGGGGCGAAGCGAACGCCAACGCGCTCCTTGCCGACGACACCAGCAACGGCGAGGGTGATTTCGCGCAGGAAGCGAAGACGGTTCTGCAGCGAACCGCCATATTCATCATCACGCTGGTTGGTATGCGCCGAAATGAACTGGTTTACCAGGTACCCATTCGCGCAGTGAAGCTCCACCCCGTCAAAACCTGCGTCCAAAGCATTTCGGGCTGCTTGGGCGTAGAGCTCAACCAGTTCCTTTACCTCCTTGGTGGACAGGGCTCGTGGGGTCGAAGGGTCGGCCAGTGTACCCGTGCCGGGGCCAGTTTCGATGAACACCTTGACGTTGTCCGCGCGGATGGCTGATGGCGCGACGGGCGCTTCACCACCGGGTTGCAGCGACGTGTGCGACACGCGGCCCACATGCCAAAGTTGAGCAAAGATCACCCCCCCTTCGGCGTGAACAGCGTCGGTGACCTTACGCCAGCCTTGTATCTGTTCCGGGCTATGAATGCCAGGTGTCCAGGCATAACCCTGTCCTCGGGGTTCGATCTGTGTGCCCTCGGTCACCATGAAGCCAGCACCGCTGCGCTGACGGTAATATGTGGCCATTAGGTCGTTCGCAATATTGCCGGGTTGGGAGCTGCGCGAACGCGTCAGTGGCGGCAGAACGATACGGTTCTTGAGGGTGTATGGGCCCAGCTGAGTGGTTTTAAAAAGTTCTGAGTGTGTCATTTTACTTACCTGCATATCTAAAATATTCGATGTCTTAGGTCGAAAAACATGGATTAACGAGGTCTGAAGAGTCCGAGCGGTGCAGGCCACGAAGGCGCGCTGTGTGCCCTGCACCGCGCGGGCGACGTCGAGGGCTTCACCGTATTCGTCCGAAACTCACTGGTTGTCAATAAACAGGCCGTAGCTGCTGTCGGGAAGTTGATTCGGATGGGTATCGCTGGAATCTTTCATGGGAGTACCTCCTGAGGTTTCTAGCACTGTTATGGGTAGGCTATTCTCGATATTCATATATGTCAATATATTGATATCGCTTCCGGCACGTACGCATGGTTCCAAGCCCTTGCAGCTCACTTCTGGATCAGCTGGGAGCGCGCCGTGCTTCGCGCTAGGGTTATCTTTAGCTGGGCGGTTGCAGGTGCTGCGCTCGCCGATGGAGCGGGTGCTGGCGCTTATTACCCTGCATGGGGCCGACGAGTTCGCCGTGGCCGGTGAGGTGACTGGCACCAGCGGCCTGCATGCGCCGTTCTTCGAGTTCATCGTGCTGGAAGGGCGGCCGCTGCAGTTTGTGAGTCAGGGTGAGGTCTGATTGGCTGGGTTCCGGATCACCGGAAGGGTGGTTGTGGACCAGCACGGTTCGGGTGTACTCCGGATCCCAAGAGGACTCGCGAACGCTGAGCCATTGTGTAGCAACCGATTCAAAGGTGTGCTGGTGATCGAGCAGGCTAACGACTTTGGCCATGCGTCTTTGCAGCGAAGGGTCTTGGCCTCCCGCTAGCTGAGCCCGGGCATCGTCACGTTTGCGTCGGGCCTCTTGCAGGCCAACCTCCGGATAAACGCCAAGCGCCAGTCGTTTTTCCTTTCCCTGGAAACGGTACTTCAATCGCCAATACCGGCTACCGTTGGGCTGCACTTCCAGATACAGACCCTGTTCGTCATAAAGCCGGAAAGGCTTGTCTTGGGGCTTTGCGTTGCGGCAGTTGGTGTCTTTCAAGGGCATTGGGGGCACATCCTCTCCGAGCGAGCTGATGAGCGTTTTATGCCCCCATATATGCCCCCGTCAACTGTGGGATGCCCCGGGATTACGTGGGATGATATGGGCAATAAAAAAGCCGTAAAGCTTTGATTTCTCTATGCTTTACGGCTTTTCTGGGGCTTCCTGGGAAGACAAATTGGTGGGCCGGGGTAATCTGAAACGAATTTTTATCTTATTGAAATTTAAGATAAAAAGCCGGTTCAATATTCGAGTGGAATACCATTTGGAATACCGAGTGGCCGGATTTGAACCCGGGACTCCTGATTGCTGATCCAGGCTTCACCTTTGGTGGCCAGCTAAGAGTGACTCTCAGATGGCCCTTGGGCTCATCATTGCATGCTTGGCTACAGCAGCGTCGATGGCCTCTTGGATTATACGCAGGCGCTGCTCTGCAAGAATCGTTGCGGCCGCTTCGTTCTCGGGGGGGAGGGCGGGGAGCGCTTCCCCTAGGTAGGTCTCCCACTGCGCAAGCTGTTTCATGCAGTGATGCAGCTGCTTCTTGGTTTCTTCAATCCGGGTCTTGGCTAGCTCTTGTTCAAGCTTGCGTGCGTTGCGTATGGCTTTCATTGCCTGAGATTCGTGCCTAGCTTCCTCTTTGTATATCGAGACCTGCTTAGAGGCTGCCTCGATCAGATTTTCAATCAGGCCTGTTTCAGTAGTTTTGTGTCTTTTCGCCAGGGCCTTGAGCTTGGATTTGGTTGCTGTTGGAAGCGTGAAAGAGCACGTTTTTCGCCCGCCTTCCGCCAGTCTATAGCGCCGCTGTCTGATGGAGTTTCTCATCCGTTCAATGAGCTTTACGCCTGCTGCATATTTTTCTAGCTCATGGATCGACTCGGCGAGCGAGTGGTAAAGCATGGGGGGTGTCGGGCTGGGCTTGGCCTTAAGCCCTTCAGGCCATCGCTTCGACAGGTAGCTCGCTGCCCACTCCGCCTCTTTGCGATCGAGTTCATTTAGCCAGCTTGGCGCATTTTCAGTCTCAGCCATCCCCTCTTACCCCTCCCGTTTAGCGGTGCCGGTGCGCCGCACTCGTTCGATTATTGACGGTCGTTAACAGTGAAATTAACCGATCTGTTAATTGGCATGCGTCATGCGTGTTTAATGGTAAGGTTAACTCATTCATTACAGGGTGTGTTAATCGTCCTGTTACATGAATTATGGTTTGTGGGAAAATAGGGTATAAAGTCTGATCTAATTTGATCATGGAATTTTAGGTTAAGAGCTATGATAGCCTTCTTGAAGATTGATCTTGAGGCTGAATCAAGATTCTTCCTGCAAGCATTTCTTTGCATGAATGGCTTGAGTCTGGAGGCCCCTTACAAGATCAAGTCGGTAGCGAAGCAGCTCTGCTTGACGGAGAGATTTGTCCGGGACGCATCGCGAGAGTTGGTCAGGGCTAGACTTCTGAGGGAAAGCAAGCAGGAAGGCGGGGTTGGGCGTCCTGGTGTTGGATACGTTGCCTCGGAGCGCTTGCTTAGAGTGCTCGCCGAAGTAGGCAGAGAATTCACCCACCAAGAGCTAATGCTTCGCCTTTTTCTTGAGCCGGACATTTACGCAGTTGGAGAGGGTGAAACGTCGGTATCGACAGATCAGGAGGAAAAGTCATCCCGCTCCGCTACCCGCAAAGACGGTCGACCTGCTGCCCCTGGTGCCAAGGGGCGGCTGGGGGCTGCCTCCCGGATGTTATTGGCCGCTCTTCTCAGCGAGGCTGACGAGTGCGGTGTCGTGACTGGGCTTGGAGGGCCGAGGCTCAGGGCCATGACTGGACTCGACTCCTTATCGATCAAGCATCAATTGAAGCGTCTTTTGAGCTTTGGGTTCGTTCGTAGCTATGTGCCGGGGCTTTCGAATGGGGTTTTCGTTGGCTCAAAGGTCACGAGCATTTACTACCTGAACCTTGATCACCCGCAGCTCCGTGTGAAGCAGAGGCAGCGGGGATTGGTGGTGTACGCAACTCAGGGGCCGAACAAGTACGACATGCTTGAATCGGCAATGCCTACGATAGAGGCACTAAAAGTATTGGGGCCTAGAGCTTTGGATATGCTCTATCACAAGCTGGCAAGCCATACATCCCACCTGCTGACGGCTATTTGGACGGACCCTGAGTACGAGCTTGTTGACGTTAAAGCGGCAGTTTTTGAAAGGATTGCTGGTGAGCTGGGTGGGCCACTGACTGTTGGTGCTGATCGGGGTGTGCCTGGCCCATGGGATGGCTTGATGGAAAGCTTCCATGCTGAAGCGTGTAGATGGGCCGAGAGCATCTACAAAGGGCTGCGCCGAATGAAAGTTTGGCAAGGATACAGGCCCCAGCTGGTTAGACTCATCCCTGCTCCAGTCAGAAGCGATGGCTGGAGCATTGTGTCGCTGGTTGTCTATCCAGCCCCCAGAGCCAGCAATACATGTCTTTGGGTATGGGACGTGCGCGGAGGGAGGCTTGACTCGTATGTGCGAGAGGATGCATTGGACCTGGCGCTGCGCTATGAGGTGGCGCTTTTGACCAAGGCACCCTAGGCGAGCTACAGGCCGGTCATTTTTTACTGCCCTTGCAGATCCTCTGGGACATACAGAGGAGCCCTGCTGATGCGAATTTTCCGCTTACAAGACGTGATCACTGCTACTGGCCTGTCTAGGTCGACCCTGTACAAGTACATCTCGGAAGGCACCTTCCCGAAACCGGTATCGTTGGGCGACCGCTGCGTCGGCTGGGTCGATAGCGAGGTGCACGACTGGATTCTGGCCAGGATTGAGGAGCGTGACCAAGCAGAGGGTGCTGCAGTACGTTCCACCGGCCACCTGAGCATGGCTAGCTAGAACTGACCACCTGTGCCATGACCAGTCGGAGCTGGTCATGGCGCTTATGCCGGCTGCCTGAATCTGGCTGCTCGGCGATCTTCAGAAAGCCGGAGCAATGTTGCTCCCCATCGATCCGGCAGACTCTGGCTAGGCATCGGTCTCCATGGGCTTTTGGTCTGGTTTATGTCCGGAATACGTCTTCAGCAAAAAATGCCGTTGCGGCTTGGTGCGCAGTGTGGATTTTTCCGAGCCAGCCGGAGCTGTCAGTTGCGGTGTGGGTAGTATGCTTTTACTAGCTATTCCTACCCGAAGGGTTCTTGCCTCATTAACCGTGCAGTAGCAAGCTTCACCGACCAGATCCCATGTACCTGGAGGGGCTTAATCATCTGGCACTGAAGCACTATCTGAAGGGGCAATTATCCGGGGGATCTACCAACCACCAAGCAACACGATCAGTTCACCACGGGAGACCAGCTACCCATTCATCGCGGATGAGCTTCGTCACCGAGCATCCAGTCGAGGGTGATCAGGCAGGGAAATGTATCCAGTAAATTAAAACTCCGCAGGCATGGCTTATGAAACTCAACCATGAGAGGTCATAACCATGTTCAGCGATACCAATACCACCCAGCGCTACCCACTCCGTCACCCTGACAATCCCAACCTCCATCTGCACTACGGGGATACCTTCGAGGGCTTTCCCATACAGAGCGAAGTAGGCCCCTTTATTCGAGAGTGCCTGTCTGATCTCAAGCGCACCATCGACCTGGCTTTGGCTGAGTATCCGAGGGTGCTGGCGTTCAGGGTGGATCTCAGGCTACCCCAAGGTATCGAGCTACCCGACTTCGCCTATAAAAACCAGATCATCAGCCGGTTCTTCGAATCGTTTACGAAGAAGATCCAGTACCACCAGGGGCGGGTAGCTGAGCGTAGCTACTCGCGTGGGTGCAAAGTACGCTATGTCTGGTCGAGAGAGATTGGCCAGGGAGGTCGGCAGCATTATCACCTGCTGATCCTGTTGAATCGCGATGCCTACTACACCATCGGGCGTCTGGGCTCAGAGAGGGTCAACATGATCAGCCGCATAGAAGAGTCATGGGCCAGTGCGCTGGGGTTGTTGATGTCTGAAGTCGATGGGCTGGTACATATCCCCGAAAATCCAACGTATCGGATAGATCGGCATCCCCGTATGCGGAAGGTTGCATGGTCAGAACACAAGGTTCTTGTTGATGAGCTACCGGATCTGTTCCACCGGGCCAGCTACCTGTGTAAGAAAGCGACCAAGTCCTACGGGGATCGTCAGCGAGGATTCGGTACCAGTCGAGGGTAGTGGCTAGTTCGCCTTTGCGACCATTAACTCAGATCAGCGAGTGGTGTATGCGGGAGAGAGCAATTCTCTTTGCATACACCACCCAGCTGGCTTGGCGATGCGCCCAGGCCTCAGCGCTCCAGGTCCCCGATGGTAGTTGATAGCGTCCACCTCGTTGTCCGTATTTATAATCCGAGCAATTAGGCGTCAGGTTGGCCAGCCATTCGCGAGGCGATCACGTCGAGCTCTCCCTGTTCAAGGCGCGCTGTGGACCAGCCGTTAGCGAAGCTCACGCTTTCAGATCGTGGGAGTTTGTTTTCGGGAAGGCTGCGAACTCGCACTTTTGCCGGAAGGGCTGCGCCTTCGCCAACGAACAGGGCCTCCTGTTGGGCCAAGGTTGACAGTGCCTTGGTCATCCCAGAAAGCCCATCTGGCAGGAACCGTGCTACGTGGGTTTGGTCGGTGGCGTTAGTTAAACGCAAAATCAGCCATGTGCCGCATTGAGATTGAGATTGGCTAGGCTGTGAGGGCTTCCGGCAACCTGACGTGCTTGGCGCTACTGGAGCGGGGGACGCCATCCGAGCATTGGTTTGGCTTGGCGAGGCAAGCGCGGGGGATGCAGTTTCCAAACTTCATGAGCTGCTACCCGAGAGCGAATGGGGTGCTCTTGTGTCAGCTCACCGCTCGTTACCTATCTGGATGGCGAATGCAATCTGCGCTCAGTCGAGTTGCACCT
Source organism: Pseudomonas sp. o96-267 (assembly GCF_003935465.1). Classification (NCBI taxonomy): domain Bacteria; kingdom Pseudomonadati; phylum Pseudomonadota; class Gammaproteobacteria; order Pseudomonadales; family Pseudomonadaceae; genus Pseudomonas; species Pseudomonas sp. o96-267. The sequence goes on along the minus strand of NZ_RHQP01000059.1, from coordinate 5,857 downwards.
GCACCCACCCTGTCAAGTTGGGCTAGCGGTTAGCTGTAGCCTACTTACCGCCAGACCGGCATTATCTGGGATGGGGCAATTCGATGTGAAAGCCCGTGAGGCTAGCCGCTGAGGTGCACCAGATGCGGCCTTTGTGAGCCTCAATGATGGATCGGGTGATTGCAAGCCCGAGCCCGGCGTTGCTCGGGCTGCCCTCCCGCCGAGCGGGGTCAACCCGGTAAAAACGGTCGAAGAGCTTCTCTAGATGCTCTGAGCTGATTGTGTCCCCTGGGTTCTCGATACTGAAGGTAGTGGAGTCCTCTGTCTCGCGGATCAGAACCGAAATTGTCTGTCCCGCCGGCGTGTAGCGCAGCGCATTGGACAGCAAGTTGGATAGCGCGCGATCAAGCATCAGCCGATCTCCCAGCACTTGGCCTTTGCCTGTGAGCGATAGCTCAATGCCGCGCTCTTCGGCCAGAAGGTGGTAGTAGTCAAACAGCTTGAAGACTACGTCAGCCAGTTCGATCCTGGCCTGCTCGGGGATGATCAGGCCATTATCAGCCTTGGCCAAGAACAGCATGTCATCAATCATCCGAGACATGCGCTTCAAGTCCTCCAGGTTGGAGTACAGATTCTCCTCATAGGCATTGATATCGCGTTTTTTACTCAGCACGACCTCGGTGTGGGTCATCAGATTGCTGACTGGAGTTCGTAGCTCGTGGGCAATGTCGGCCGAAAAATTGGAGAGCCTAACGAAGGCATCCTCTAGCCGAGCCAACATCGCATTGAAGGAGAGAACCAGTTGCTGAAGTTCCCGCGGCACTGGTTCGAGAGGGATTCGCTCCTGTAACGAGCGAGCGGACATCCCGGAGGCCACATGAGTGACTTGCCGCAGAGGCCTAAGGCCGCTGCGAGCAACCACCCAGCCGAGTGCGGCACTGAACAGGGCGCTGATGACCAATCCAATCCAAAACCATCGTTGCAGCGTGTCGAAAAAGTGTGTGTGATTGGTGACGTCAAGAATCAGCAACGCAGTGAGCGGCTCAGCCTGATCGGCTACCGAGATTTGCTCCGTCATGCCACGGTACATGTGTTGGCCGTTCTGCCACTCCCACATGCTCTGCTCATTTGCACGTCTGAAACGCTCAGGTACTTCGACTGCTCTGGGGTCGGAAAACAGTACAGAACCGTCACTGGCCAGGATAGTGGCGGCCAGATCCTGATGGGCTCCCAGCAAAGCTCGCAACTGCGGTAATTCTTCCGAAAGGCTCGCTTCACCGCGAGCATTGTTGAGGATATGTTTGGCGGATTCGAGTTTCTCCACCAGGGCCTGCCGATCCAGCATCTTGAAGTGGTGCTGGCTGAGCATATTGAAACTCAGCCCTGCTACCGTCAGGACTGCAATTACCGCGGACATGAACATCAGGCTCATGCGTGCGGTCAGCGAAAGGTGCTTCATATTCACTCCGGAGCATCCATCATGTATCCCATGCCGCGGGCGGTATGAATCAGCTTGAGATCGAAATCGTCATCGATTTTTGCGCGTAGCCGGCGTACCGCAACCTCAATGACATTGGTGTCGCTGTCGAAATTCATGTCCCAAACCTGAGAGGCAATCAGCGACTTCGGGAGCACCTCGCCGCGCCGGCGCAGTAGCAGTTCCAGCAGTGAAAACTCCTTCGCGGTCAGGTCAATTCTTTTCCCGCCACGGATCGCACGCCGCTTCATCAGATCGACTTCCAGATCGGCAATTTTCATGGTGGTCTGCGTCGGCGAACCATTACCTCTGCGCAACAGCGTTCTGACCCTGGCCAGAAGCTCTGAGAAAGCAAATGGCTTGATCAGGTAGTCGTCCGCACCCAGCTCCAACCCTTTTACGCGGTCTTCCACACCATCGCGTGCCGTCAAGAACAGTACGGGGACGTCTTTTCCTGCTGCGCGCAACATGCGCAGCACTTCCCAACCGTCCAGCCCAGGCATCATTACATCCAGAATTAGCAGGTCATAGGCTTCGCTAAGTGCATGCTGAAGGGCATCTGTACCGGTCATAACCCGGTCGACATTGAACCCAGCCTCGGTGAGACCTTGCTGGAGGTACGTACCGGTTTTGGGTTCGTCTTCAGCTACCAGTAGTTTCATGTGTGCAGACTCCAAAAGTCGGGTGGCCTGAGTTTGCAGGCAAACCGCGGCCCCAACCAGAAGCTTACGAAAATGTAATTCTGACTTCAGCTCACTGACAGGGTGGCTTGTCTAGGGTGCAAGCATGAGTACTAGGGATGGTCTGAAGTAGTTGTGTATTTCTGGCTGACTTCAGCCCCTGCCGATTTTAAAAGCGGCAAATCGATCAAAAACGCTCAGATCACCCGCTTATTTCTGTGTTTTTAGCCGCCGCGAGCACCTCGCGGCAGCCATTTTCCACATTACAGGCGCACCTCTCCTGCATTCGCCAGTAAATGTCGGCGCGCCATCCACAGGTTCGACAGCGCGAACAGCGTCATCAGTTGCGCCGTGTTCTTCGCCAGACCACGGAAGCGCACCTTCACATAACCGAACTGGCGCTTGATCACCCGGAACGGATGCTCGACCTTGGCTCGTACCTGAGCCTTGGCCTTCTCAATCTTGCGCTTGGCTTTGTACAAAGCACTGCGCTTATCAAGCTTCTTGTAAGTACTACGGCGGGCGGCGATCTGCCAGATGGCCTCCCGGCCTTCATGTTCAGGGCGTTTCTCGACGCCGGTGTAACCCGCGTCGGCACCGACCATGTTCTCATCGCCGTGCAGCAGCTTATCGACCTGGGTGACATCGGCCACGTTGGCCGCCGTGCCCACCACGCTGTGCACCAAGCCCGACTCATCATCGACACCGATGTGCGCCTTCATGCCGAAGTAGTACTGGTTACCCTTCTTGGTCTGATGCATTTCCGGGTCGCGCTTACCGTCCTTGTTCTTGGTCGAACTCGGCGCATTGATCAGCGTGGCATCGACGATCGTGCCTTGGCGCAGCGACAGCCCTCGGTCGCCCAGATAGCCATTGATGACAGCCAAGATGCCGGCGGCTAGTTCGTGCTTCTCCAGCAAACGACGGAAGTTGAGGATGGTGGTTTCATCGGGGATACGCTCCAAGCTCAGCCCCGCGAACTGGCGCAGGATGGTGGTCTCGTACAGCGCCTCTTCCATCGCTGGATCGCTGTAACCGAACCAGTTTTGCATCAGGTGCACGCGCAGCATCGCCATCAGCGGATAGGCCGGACGACCGCCTTCACCCTTGGGATAATGCGGCTCGATCAAGGCAATCAAACCCTTCCACGGCACCACCCGATCCATCTCGATCAGGAACAACTCTTTGCGGGTTTGTTTGCGCTTACCGGCGTACTCGGCGTCAGCGAAGGTCATCTGCTTCATGGGGAAACTCAGCGGGTGGAATCCGGGTCTTTTGCCAAAATCTGGAAGTCTTCTTCAGAGTTTCCCTAGGTTGTGCTCTCGGCCCTCGACAGACCAAAAGCAGAGGTGCCGGCCATAGTTTGCACTGATGGAGACTGCCCATGAAATCGCTGAAACCTTTGCTTCTGGTTGGTTCGCTACTGCTGTCTTCCATGGCTTGGGCCGAAGGGGGCAGCGACCGTGTATTCGAGCGCATCCAGCAGATGCGCGACAAAGCAGAAGCCGTGCTGATCCAGGCGGAGAAGGCCCCGGTCGGCGAGCGGCATGTGCACATGAAGGAGCATATGAACATGCTCGAAGACATCATGAGCCAGCTGCACAACGAACATCCCGCGCCAAACATGTCTGCCGAAGAGCATCTGGCCTGGATGGAAAAGCATGACAAGCTGGTAGACGACGTGCTGGCTCAAATGATCCGCGAGCACAAGCTAATGATGGCCGACAAAGAGTGCCATCGATAAGGATTTTCCCATCTTCCAGGCCTTCCGTGATTGCTCCTTTGGCCTAGCGGCGCCTTTATGGCGCCGTGCTTTTTCCCAGCTGACGCAATTGTAGTTTTGGGGTCAGCGGCCTGGCAGCAAGCGGGGAATAGCATGAGATTTCCAGCACCCATCTCGAGGTCTCACCATGAAACGCTTACCCCTTAAACTGCTGATCAGCACTCTGTTCATCAGCACCACCTTTCCGGCATTTGCCGAGGTCGGCGGCAGTAGCAATGGCATTGGGCAGCAGGCCCAGGCGACGCCAGCGACTCGTACCATCTTGGTAAAGATGGACGACATCAACTACAGCCAGAAAACGATCGATGTGAAGCCAGGTGAAACCGTGCGCTTCGTTCTGAAGAACGAGGGCGCGTTGATGCACGAGTTCAACATCGGGCAGGCAGCGTCCCAACTGGAGCACCAGCGCAAGATGGCGTCCTTGTTCAAGGACGGCACACTGACCCCGACCGGCATGGCCGAGCGCATTGTCTGGCATGAGCGTTATGGCATGGGAGACTCCAACCCTCCAGGCTATCCGGAAGTCATCAAAGCCAAGCATGACGACCCGAACGCGGTTCTCGTCGAGCCCGGCACAACCAAAGAGTTCGTGTGGACCTTCCCTAAGGCGGGCAGTTTGAGCTTCGCCTGTACATTGCCTGGGCATTACCAGGCGGGGATGGTCGGTGAGTTTGCTCTGCGTTAGTCCGGCATCGGTGCTACCCGTTGGCCGCGAGCTGGGTAGCACCGATCTGACGAACCTTACTGCGATGTAGTTTTCACGTCAGCGTACCGCCAGCTGCACCTCATTAGCATCGGGACTCATCCCTCCTCAACACCTCAGAGGCACACCATGAAACTCAGACCCGCTTTCATAATCACCACCCTTGGCTTGCTGCTCAGTGCTGCCAATGCGCTGGCCAGCCCGGGCCACAAGAAAGACAGTATTGGGCAACCGGGAGACGGTCAGGCAGTAGATCGCACCATCGAAGTCCGGATGGGGGACATCTTCTTCGAACCCAAAGCAATGGAGATCAAAGCAGGCGAGACAGTTCGCTTCGTCCTGAAAAATGACGGTGCACTGCTACACGAATTCAATCTTGGCAAAGCGGCATCCCATGCCGCGCACCAGAAAGAGATGGCCGCGATGTTTCAGAACGGCACGCTGTCCCCTACAGGTGCACATGACATGAGCAATATGGGCCATGCCATGGGCGGCATGAAGATGGTCGGTATGGAACACGATGACCCCAACAGTGTTCTTGTCGAACCTGGAGCACGCGAAGAGTTGATCTGGACCTTCTCCGCCGCCACCGAACTGGAGTTCGCCTGCAATATTCCAGGACATTATCAGTCGGGAATGGTCGGTAAGGTGACCGTACGCTGACGTTTATTGATACTCGCCAGCTCCGTCCAGTCTGAGACACCTATAGTGATCCGGCCGCCATTGAAACGAGGCTATTGTCGTGGACCATACCCATCACACCAGTACCACTGAGCCGCCTTTTTGGAAGAGCAAGATTGGCATTGCGCTGATCATGCTGGCCGTAATCGTGTGATCGATACGCTCGCTGAGCAGCACGGGGCACGTGTATACCGACCGGAGGCTCTGTACTGCTGCCGGTCTGCAATGCAAGCGGTGGTGGGAGGTGCTGCCGACTTTCTGAGTGCAGCCATTCAAGCGCGAGAGCGCAATAGACACCTTGCCCGACCGATCGCAAGACGCTCTGTAGGCAGCACATTACTTCTCAAGGGGCTGGAGGCGGATGTCTCGGTTGTCCTGCATCCTGAGCTTATGACCCCCCAGAATCTATACGTCGCACTGACGAGGGGCGCAAGGCATGTCGTGGTGTGTTCACCAACCCCCATCCTTGCGCCCGTGTGTTGCCGCTGACCGAAAACTGACCCAGTAGAGGCTGTTCTGCCGACTGAAAACTGACCCAGGTGTTCAACTGCTTC
>NZ_RHQP01000058.1:0-15413 GCF_003935465.1 Pseudomonas sp. o96-267 | reverse complement strand
CATAGGCGACCCTTGCGATGAGATTCTCAGAAATCATAGCAAGGGTTTATCCGGGCGTTTTTACACACTCTGGGCCAGAAGCGGACATATCAGAAACACACTGCTAGCGCTCTACATGCATAAATACATTTATGCGTGAGCGGGAAAAAACCAATTTCACTAATGGAAGCCGGATGCATAGCCTCTCGCCATCTTCACGACTTTGGAGAGGCAAACATGCCATTCGTTATCTACATCTTCACATTGAGCGCCTTCGCACTAGGGCTTGCTGAGTTCGTTCCAATTGGCTTGGCAGACGTCATGGCAAACAGCCTAGGCGTTGATGTCGAGCAGACCGGGGCAACAGTCACCGCCTATGCTCTGGGTGCGACCGTCGCGGCCCCCATCCTCACCGCACTCACCATGGGCTGGTCACGCAAGAGCGTCATGCTCACCACAGCGTTGGTGTTCTCCGCCGGCAGCCTTGCTGCCGCGCTCGCCGACTCGCTCACGCTGATCCTCGGTGCCCGCTTCATCGCTGGAATGGGCCACGGGCTGTTCCTGGCTGTGGCATCTAGCACCGCAGCACGCTTGGCCGGGCCGAGTCGTGCAGGTAGCGCCGTAGCCGTGGTATTCGGGGGGTTCACGTTGGCAATGGCCATAGGTGTACCGATCAGCACCTACCTGGGTGGCATGCTGCCCTGGCGCGTCATTCTTGGCGCTATCGCTGTGTTCGGTGCCATTGGTTTCCTCGGGCTGTTGTTCGGTATGCGTGATCCGCTCCCAGCCATCAAGGATGGTCATGGCGGCTCGGCACTGCATAGCCTGCAAGCCCTGCTCAATGGAAAACTGCTGGCTGGCGCACTGGTGACGGTACTGGGTTATGCAGGCTCCTTCGCGGCCTACACCTATATCGCCCCTTTACTGACTGAGGTGACTGGCAGCAGCGCCAGTACCGTGGGTGTGTTCATGCTGGTGTACGGCGTGATGGCCGCGATAGGCAACATTCTCGGTGGCAAGCTTACCGATGCCATAGGCCTTGATCGTGCCAGCATGCTGCTGATCGCCGGGATCGTGCTGGTGGTATTCGGCATGTGGGCGATGTCGGGCTCGCTGCTGAGCATGGGGGTACTGGTTGCCCTGCTGGGTATGTTCACCTTCGCGGCGGTTCCTGCTCTGCAAGCTCGCTTGATTGGTATTGCGGAGCGGCATGCGCCTCACGCTCATGGCGTGGCAGCCGGGCTAAACATCGCAGGATTCAACTCGGGCATCGCGCTTGGCTCCGTGCTGGGTGGCATGACCATCGGGAGCTTCGGCCTGGCATATGTGGGTATCGCTGGCGCGCTCGTCTCCGGATTGGGCTTGGCGCTGATCCTGGCACAGATGCTGAAAACTGCGTCCTCCCCGCACCAGGCTGCCGAGAGTCCGGCTAGCTAACCATAACGTTGCTTCACCCAGCCCCGATGGAACTCCAGCGGGGCTGTTTTCATCGCGACCGTCGAATGTGCAACGTGATAAAACAGAACACCGTTTGCAGACTGCATACATCATGAGCCATCTGACCCATCTGCGGACTTTCCTAGAGGCATACCGGGCCAAGTCCTTCTCCAAGGCTGCGGAGTACCTAGGCATTACTCAACCGGCGGCTTCGATGCATATCCAAGCGCTTGAAGCGCTCGTCGGTAAGCCCCTGTTCATTCGTCAGGCCCGTGGCGTTGAACCCACCGATGCCGCAGATGAACTGGCTCGTTCAGTCGCCCCTTATCTCGATGGCCTGGAAGCACGGATTGCGGCCCTGCGCCCAGGCTCAACGAAAGGCGGCCCCATCCACTTGGTTGGCCCGGCGGACTTCATCCATTGCCAACTTTCCGCCCGCACGGCACCACTCATGGGCGAGGGCTACACCCTGCGTTATCACACGGGCACCAGAAAGCGCATCTACGAACTGCTGAACACAAACACCATCGACTTCGCCATTACGGCTTCGATGCCTGATGAGCAAGCCCATGGCTACGCCCACCTAGTGACGGAACGCATGCTGTTGGTATATGCGCCGAGCTTGCAGGATCAACTGGGCGCCGATCCGGACGAAGTGCAGTTGAGCCAAACACCGCTTCTGGCATTCGACGAAGATCTGCCTCTGGTGCGGCCTCTCTGGCTATCACGATTTCAGGTCGCGCCAATGCTGCAAGCGACCTTCACGACACCAGATCTGCGGACACTTAAGGATCTCGCCATCGCCGGACATGGATGGACAGTCCTACCCGACTACATGTGCGTCGACGCCATCACCGATGGACGCTTGTACTCACCAACACCCTTGGCTCAGGCAGCAACCAATGTGCTGTACCTGGTCTGGAACAAGCGGGCGCTGAGAAGCCCAAACCTGCTGTACGTCAGGGACTTTATTCTCAGTACTTTCACTCGCTGAGTTCGCTCACGAACCCTTACATGCTCAGGGTGCCCACGGCGAAGATGCTTGCGATCCGGTGCCACGATGGATCTTCAAGTTGATGATTGGCCGCAATTGGCCGGTTGCTGCCTATTGCTACCGGCAGCAATGGGGCGGTCTCTGCCTCCGCGTCTCTGCCGCCCGCTGTTCAAGTCGAATGCAAGCGGGTGGTCAGCATCAATGCAATTGCCTGGTCAGATGAGTGCAATTTCGCAGACGTTGAACAGGCAGCCTGCAATGAGCACGACCAAACTACGTCTCGGCCCACTGACGAAAACCTAGAACATGAAGCTGACCTTCACCTGTCCGGCCAGCCTGAGGCTGACCTCAAGCGCTACGCGGCACAGCACTCACAGACCTACGGTGAAGAGGTCGACGCCCTGACGCTCGTTCCGTACATGCTGGAGGCGTTCATGGTGAGGGATCGGGTGTTCAGGAGACTTGGTAAAACGAGCTGACAACCGAATCGTTTTACCCTGGCTGGCCGCCTGTAAAGACCTTGCCTCCGAAGGCGCTGGTAACAAACGTGAGCGCGGACCTTCGCCCCAAAGGCACTCGGACGAAATCGACCTGAATGAATTAAGAAAAAATCAGCTGAACTGCCAAAATTTAAGATTTTCCTGTCTCAATCAAGAAAATCTGGGGACCAGAGCCAAGCTAAAGGAATTCTTGACATGCACCATGTGGAAACTGTGGCTCTCGATATTACGAAGCAAAATCGGCATTAAGTTGCCGATTTTGTGCATTTATGGAGCAATAAAGGCACTTTAATGCCACTTATCCAGATTTACGGAATTTAAAGTGCCGGCGCCGACTGCCATGCCTGGGTAGCCTGCAGACACTATCAACGTTTGAACATCTCGAAGGCCGCTTGCAACTGAGAATGGTCGGAAGCCCGCTTCGCAGCTGATCGTGAAGCAAGATTCTGCAGTTTCCGTTTTATCGCAGGTAGCTCTGCTGCCTGTGGCAACTCGATCAAGTCAAAATCTGGATTCTCCATCTCGACTGATTCCAGAAATGCTCTCGACTGCGGGGTAAGCCACTCTGAAATTTGTCGAAGAAGCCTGGCGCGGTATTCCAGCAGTATCTCTGAGCTGACAGGGGCAGCAGTCATACCACGGAAGTGGGTCTCGTATATCGCCTCGAAATCCTTGGGCTCATTGGGAACCAGCATCTCCCAGGCAGGCTTCGGACTGCAGGTCATGTATATCAGGAAGGTTCGCCAAAGGCGCTCATCTGTGCGCGGATCCTCTAGAAGCAAGCCGATATCAAACAGGTCGCGCGGATGCTGTCTCGACAATGCTGCTGCCATTTTCCCCGCATATAGATCCGCAAAGTCGAGCACCTGGATCGAGGCAAAGCCAAAGGCCTCCTGGACCTGCGGCTGGACAACCATTGTACGTACCGGATGCACGGAGCCGCGCATCACCGGAGTCGTTTCTATTTGGACTCGGGCTCGTCCACGACTCACTATCAGCCTGTTTATGAAGCCACCTCTCTCGGGCGCTGATGTTTGTACCTGTAGCCTTAATGGCGCAGAGCCAAGTGCCCTTCCCAGACCTTCTAATGCATCGGAGATCTGACTAGCATCCTCCGCATAGTCCTGCATCGGCAACCAGGTCAGATCGATATCCACAGACAACCTGGGCAAGTCATGCTCGAACAGGTTGATCGCCGTACCCCCTTTGAGGGCAAATCGTGTTTCTTTCGCCAAGGTCGGCAGAATTTCCACCAATAACTGGACTCGGTCGGTGTAGCGCTTATCCCAGGTGCTCATCAAGATCCGCCGGCAAGGTTATTTGGTAGGTTGGGTTCAAGCGACCACCGGGAACCAGACAACGCTTCCCCTTCCCGAGATAGACGCCGTCCAACGAGAGATGATCCACCCAGGCGTGCTGGTGGCGTTCTGCGAGGGCTAGGAATAAGCGCTTGGCTTTTATGCTGGTGCAATGTCGCAGCAGCATGTTTACCCTTTGGGGACGAAGGGTGTCCGCGCCCTGCATCAGCGCATCCACTTCATAAACGAGCGACGCGCCCGACACGCCATCACACAGCTCGAGGATTGCGCGCTCAGGTGTCGCGACTACGATGCGGCCGCGGTCGCCATCAGCATCCACCCACTCGAGCCCAAGATTCCTTAGGGCTTCGTCATCCATGTCGGCCTTGAATGACAATGCCGGCAGATTGAATGGGCTTTTGCCGCACAGCACCACCTCAGCCTTCAAGGGAAGCTTTTCCACCCAGGCAGGGAGGCTTCCTGGGCCATATAGAGTGACCCTCTCACGCTCGCCCAACCGCAGGTAGTGCTCGTGCCCATGCCAAGCCAAGGCAAAACGCCCGCCAACATGCAGCGGCAATCGTTCTCCTTCCTGCAACGCACGCACTACAGCAGCCCAGGTGAGACGCCCGCCTCGTCGTTGATAGATTCCACGCGCAGGCGACTCCAGCCAGCCGCTCGCGATATATCGCGCTACGAGGTTGCTGCTGTAGCCATGAGCCTTCAACCAGCTACTGGACACCAGATCGCTGTCGCCGAGCCCTGCAAGCAAGGAGTTTAGTTTTTCAGATTTTTGCACACTCATAGTGAGCAAAATAGAGCTTTTCTAAACCTTCGGCAAGAAGAAGGTTTATAAAAACCAAAAAATACTCACCAATAGTGAGCAATATTTAGTTTTTATAAACCTCACAAGGAACTCTTGAACATTGCTATAGGCGCTCCCTCGGCCCCTTCCATTCCAGCAACGCCTGCAGCGGATCCAGCTCGCCAACAAGCTCACGCGCTTCGGCGAGCTTGTCCATAGCAATGCATCGCTCGGTTTCGGACAGATTCGATACGGAGCTCTCCGCGTCACTGAAAAAAGCCTGGATCCGCTTTATGTCATCCCAATGCTTGATGGCACTCAACAAATCAGTCCTCGCCTGCTCCCTTGCCTCGTTTTGCAGTCGAATCCGCTCCCTCTCCTCACGCCGGCGAATCTGCTCCTTCCACTCCTGCTGCCGAATTCTGGCCTGCTCCTCGGCCTCCTCTACCAATCGGGCAATTACAGGCGAGGCGTCCGTGAGCTGCTGGACGATCTCATCCAGCTGGCCGCGTAGCGAGCCTTGCTTGGCCTCCCTCCAACTCTGAGACCAATCAGTCCACGGATATGGCGAGAACGCCCTTATACATAGGCGGCCGGTCGCAAAGTCCATCCGAGTCGACCAGTTCCAGGTTGAGCTCAAGCGGCGCATTTGCTGCGACGGTATCTTGGAGGTAGGGATGTACTTGCCATCGATGTAGCAGGCCTCCAGTTCCTCAGTCATCTCAAATAACGTCAACCCAATGGCAACCGTCCCAACGAAAACCACTGTGGGCTTGGATGGTGACCACAACGCCGGATGCCGGTGCCTTGGCTTCTTGGGTGGGTGCTCATGCTCATCAAACGAGGCCCGGGCATAGGTTCGGTCACTCGGTGCAAACATCACGCGATGGCCGGCAGCCTCCAGCTTGAGAAACAACTGATTCGCCAGCTTCAGGGCAGGCTCAAGCTGAGGCTTGGTCACCACGACATCCACCAGGCGCTGCCTACCCGGCTTGAGGAACCCCTGGTCGATGACTCGCCCCTGCTCAAAGACCTCATACGCCCCCACGACAACAGGGTGCTGCCTTGATCGCGATATGCGGAGCTGTTCGGGTTTGATTTTGCGCGGTGCAGGGGCCTTCGGTACCGGTCGAGAAACAGGACCAAGAGCATCTCCCCTGCGCCAAACCTGCAGGTCACCAGGACCAGCCTCAGGCAGGGGTGGCTGAGGACTAGGTACTCCATTCTCCAGCTTTACCCAGTACCCACGCGGCGGCCGCGGAACATTCATGCGGGTACACACGCGCGCCAAGAAGCTGGAAGAAACACGGTGATGATCCGCGATCTTGGTCATGGGAAGCCGCCACACCTCTGCGTACATCTCCTCACGACTGACTGGGCCACCAGGACTGGAACCAGGTTGCTGGGATACCTCTTCGGAAGACACGCATCAATCCTTAAGCCTGATATCACCGTACTAGCCAAAGACAGGCCATACGCCACGATCCATCAGGTCAAACCGAGCCAAAACGATTGTTGTACCAAACCCTCCGTAGCCCCCTCCACCACGTTGTTCGCGCAGCGAGCAGCGGACAGCATCTGCAGCACGGATCAGGGCCAACAAGGAGGCGACATTCATGCCCGCATCATCTGAACAGATAGCCGCACGCTTGATCACCTGCCCACCCCGAATCCTGCGAGCAAGTGCGGCCCCCGCCTACCTAGGCATGTGCCGCACAGAATTCAACAAAACCGTCCGGCCTTACGTGCGGGAATTCCGCATTGGAGTGCAAGGCATCGGCTTTGATCGGCAAGAGCTGGATGCCTGGGCAGACGCCTACATCGACCGGGCCATCATTGAAAAGGAAGGTGCCAAGGGACATGATCACTCCCGCAGCGAGCGCCAAGGAGAAAAAACATGGCGCGAAAAACCATTAGCGGCCTCTACCAAAGGAACGGGATCTGGCACATCGACAAGGTCTTCAGAGGTCAGCGAATTCAGGAAAGCACTGGATCAAGCGATAGGAAGGAGGCAGAGCAGTACCTGATACACAAGCTGGAAAAGCTCCGGGAACAGAAGATCTATGGCGTCCGCACGATCAGAACCTGGCGGGAAGCCGCTACGCGTTACCTGATCGAGTACAAGGATCAGCCGTCGATAGGCCTCACGGCCATCTATCTGGAGCAACTGGATCCGTATATTGGCGACCAGCCTCTGACTCATGTCGACGATGAGACCCTGGCTCCCTACATAAGGGATCGACTCAAGAGCAGCAGAACCAGCGATGGCAAGTTGAAGCCTGGCGTTTCACACCGCACGGTGAACATTGCCCTGGAGCGCGTCATACGCATTCTGAACCTGTGCGCCCGAAAATGGCGTGATGAGCAGAAGCGTCCCTGGCTCGACGTAGTACCGATGATCACCAAGCTGGAAGAGAAGAAAACCAGACGCATGCCCTACCCGATGTCCTGGGAAGAGCAGTCGATTCTCTTCGCCGAACTGCCTGATCATTTGCGCCGCATGGCACTATACAAGGTCAATAGCGGCTCACGAGAGCAGGAAGTTGTGAAGCTTCGCTGGGATTGGGAGATACCGATTCCTGAGCTCAACACCAGCGTATTTCTCATACCGGCGGATTTTGGTGGTCGGCATGAGAGCTCCGGGGTCAAGAACGGCGACGAGCGCCTCGTTGTACTCAACAACGTAGCCAAGTCGGTCATCGAGGGACAACGTGGGCTTGATCCGGTTTGGGTATTTCCTTACGGACAACCCGATCAAAACGGCAAGGCCACTCCCGTTCACCGGATGAACGATTCGGCATGGAAGAAAGCCAGGGTCAGAGCAGCGAAGAAGTTCCAGGAGCGTTTTATGCGCCCTGCCCCAGCTGGATTTGCTTCGATCCGCGTTCACGATCTGAAGCACACTTTCGGCCGAAGACTTCGGGCAGCTGGGGTAACGGAGGAAGACAGGAAGGCTCTGCTGGGGCACAAGAACGGTAGCATCACCAGTCACTACTCAGCCGCCGAGTTGGGCAAACTGATCGATGAAGCCAACAGGATTTCGGCCACCGACTCGCGCGGTCCGGCCCTGACAATTTTGAGGAGAATGGCAGGATGAAAAAAAGTCCCTACGCTTCTACGCGTGAAGCGCCCATAAAAAAATCCAGTCACCGCTAAGCGACTGGATTTTCTAGGGATTTTTTGGTCGGGACGGAGTGATTCGAACACTCGACCCCTTGCACCCCATGCAAGCTATCAAGGGCACACTGAAATCCGTAAGCAGTTGAAATAAAAGGATTTATCAGAAGATCTATTCAATTTCGATTGGTGTAAATTGACAAAAATCTGCTGCTTTGACAACGCAAAACCGCGGCTTCCAGAGGGGTTTTGCAGCTCATAATAGGGCGTTTTCAGCCATACCCACGGCAATCCTGGCATTCGCACTACTGGCCCCAAGCCCTCAGCGATGATGCTTTTTAGGCGGATCTCTTGCGCAGCCAAGCGTACTGGACGGGGTCAATACTCAGCAGCTGGCCTATCACAGATTGTCTCTTCTCCGGAGGCATACGCCCCAGCAGAGATCGAATTTCCGATTCAATGCTCCCTGCTTTAGCACCCCGCTCCTCTGCCTTTGAGTACCATTCATGCCCAAGGGCGACGTTACCCATCTCGATGTTCAGCGCCCCAAGAAGTGTGCACGGTCGAAAGCTATTCGGCAGAAGTCGGTGTGCTTCGTCCGCGAACTTGAGTGCTTCGTTATAGCGACCAAGATCGCGCATCACGCCACCATGAGTGGTGCGAACCGCCGACCTCAGCTTGGCTTGCTTGAGGGCTCCATCCTGGATCTTCTCCAGGAGGTCATGCGCTTCCTTCGAGGCATCGCATTTGCGCAGGTGACCACTGGCATTCACCAACTGCCAAACATCACCCGTCTTGCGAAACTCACCAAGGTAGTAGTCGGCCTCAAGCCGATTGTGGGCATACAGTATTTCCTCACTGGCGTACCCCCTGCCCTGGCTCTTCAGCCATACGGTCTCTGCCTCGGAAAGACGTTCTGCACTGTCCAGCTTGCGCAAAATAGCCATCAGCTGCCTGAAGTCAGGCTCATCCACGAAGCCATAAACACCGTACTTTTCTCTCAGCTCGCGATTCTTTTGGCGAGCGATGAATTTCGGATCGCTTTCGCGCTGGACTCTCTCTGCATGGAAGCGAGCCATCATGGCAACGTGGCGAGTCTCAGCCGCCTCCCGCTCAACCTGCTGCTGTTGCTCAAGAGCTTTCTGATGCTCGGCAGCAGCGGCGACCCTGGACGACTGCTCAATCGGCGCAAGCAGAAAAAACTGTGATTCAGAAATATCGCCAGCAACGAATTGCGCCAGGCTCTTGAGCCCGTTTTCACTCAGGAAGCGCAGCCCTAAGGCACTCAATGGTTTACCTTGGGCAAAGGTATCCAGAAGGTTAGACAGGCGTGAACCAGAGACTGAAGAACCCGGCATGTCATCGACCCAGAACCGTTTGGCGAGGGTCAAATGGGTGTCTGACATCAGCGCTCCATACTTCGACAAATTGAACAACGTACCGGTGTCAGGCTATGCAGCGCTCCATGAGAGCCCCTAGAAAAAATCTCTCAACGACCACATAGCCCCTAACCGAACGAAACGCCTAGCGCTCTCAAAAAAACACATCCGCTGGGACGCCAAAGCGATCCGAGAGAGCACGGATGTGCCTTACATTTAGCTGGCGTTTACCTGCCAACACCTCGGAAATAACTGACTGGGTACCGACCTCAGGCAAATCGCCCTGGCTCAGGCCATGCTCCTGCATTAGGTAACGAAGAACCTCCACACCGCCCACCTTGGGTAATGGCCGATGAAGTTCATCGTAAGCTTCGATCATGTCACCCAGTTGAGAAGCCAGGCTGGCCAGCGGATGATCTTCATCATCGCCGACCACGATCAGCAGCTCATCCAACGCCTCTACGAGAGCATCATAGTCATCTTCGCTCGTCGGCTTGGTGAGCAACGGTGCAACGTAACGCCAGTGCTCACAAGCCTGCTTGATCAATGCGGACATGATTACTCCCTCCACTTGCCTTTGTCGTACTCAGCATGATCCAGCACATGCTGAATAAACACCTTCTGTGCCCTGTAATGAACGATGGCAATCAGCCGCAGCTTGTTGCCACCGATGTCGAACACATGCAGAGGCCCTACCTTGTCAGTCGCCGGGAAAAGCCTCTTCATCTCGGCGAAATCCCGCGGCGCACTTGCCTTCACCAGACGATACCAAGCCTCAAGCGCAGTCGCTGAGCGAGGCCATTTGGCCTGTGCCTCCCAGATTCGCTTCTGTGTAATGACGTGCATAGAGCCTCTATCGCACCTTGCGATAGCAGGCATGGTAACGCGCCTGCCCCAGCATCGCAAGATGCGATTCCCTGATCCATAAACATGAAAAAATCGCCAGTTTTAGCTAGCGATTTGAACGCTGTCTACAGCACGCCCACGCCGCTCAAAGCACGGCTCCAGCCCAGTGAATCCGGCACCTGCTGGTTTTGGACGGTTTGCAGCGGCCTGGATTTTGCCCCCAGTTTTGCCCCCAAAATACGCGGGGCAAAAATGCATCAATTGATCCCTAGGGGAGGCGTCTTACCCCATCCTTTACAAGGGCCAAACCGTGTGCAACCAAAACTGCACGGAATAGACGTAGGCTATCACCAGACCCCACCCCACTCCAGAATCATGACTCTGTGAGAGGCGCTCATAGCAACACAAACTCGGTAGGAGTCGGAAAAAGCGGACTAAGACGAGGGCTGTGCTAAAGCAGCACAGCCCCTTTGCCGTCAGATCACGCGCTTGATCGCGATGTACTCACCCTCGGTGCGCAGCGTCACGGTTACCGGTTTATTTGTGCGGTTACGCCAGAACCAGCCGTGCTTGCCGTCGAAGGCTGCCTCCAAAACGCCCTTGTCTTCCGGGGTAAAACGACCCTTGCCATAGCCATGGTAGAAGTCTCGCGGTGCGTTGTAGGGGTCGCCGTGGGTGTCGAAGTTGACCTGGCCTCCATTGGCCGTCCAGAAGTAGTTCACCTTTGTGCCCTTGAGCATCTCCAGCTTGATTTCGGCGCCCTGCCCGGGAGCCAGCTCAATGCTCATCTCGTGCTTCAGACCTGCCACTTCCGGCGCTGCCGGCACTACGGGCGCGGACGGCTGGGCAACTTCGGCCACCACCACCTCGGGGGCTGACTGCGCGCTGGGTTGAACCACCGCAGGCGCCTGCGCGACCGGAGGTGCGTTCTCGGCGGCGGCTTCTTCGGCCAGTTGTTGCTTGATCTCGCCCATTTGGGTCAGGCCCAGCATGCGGCCCACGCCGGTCGGGTCTACGGCGTATTCCGAGGGCATTACCACGGTAACCAGCAGGACGATGGCAGCGATCAGGGCGATTACGGTGGAGCGCAGCAGCTGCTGGCTGCTCGGTAGTTCGTTGAGGCTTGGAGCTTTGCTATTGAACATGGGGGAATTCCTTACTGGGAGACGATCAGGCCGGTGAGCTGGTAACCCATCAACAGGAAACCGGCGCTCATCATGGCGACGTTGGCGGTGTAGGCATGGCGCCAGAAGCTGGCGGTGCGCCGCCAGTAGCCCATCAGAATGAGGATGGTACCGAGGGCCAGTAGCTGGCCGATCTCGACGCCGACATTGAAGGCGATCAGGTTGGCGATCAGGCCATCCGGCGAGATCTCGAACTCCTGGATCTTGGTCGCCAGGCCGAAGCCATGCAGCAGGCCGAAGATCAGCGTTGCCGCGCGGGTGTCGGGCTGGTAGTCGAACCAACGCTGGAAGGCCCCCAGGTTATCGAGCGCCTTGTACACCACCGAAAAGCCGATGATGGCGTCGATCACGTAGGGGCTGATGCTGATATTGCTCAGCACCCCGAACAGCAGGGTGATCGAGTGGCCGAGCGCGAACAGCGTGACGTACAGCCCCACGTCTTTCAGGCGGTAGAGGAAGAAGATCACCCCGAACAGGAACAGCAGATGGTCGTAGCCGGTGATCATGTGCTTGGCGCCCATGTACACGAACGGCATCAGCAGCACGCCGCTGCTTTCTTGGATGAAACCCTTGTCGCCTTCGGGCACGCCATGGGCGAGCGCCTCGGGCATGCCTATCAGCAGCAGAACGAAAGCCAGCAGGGGCAATAGAAACGGTCGACGCAGGGCGCCGTGACCGCAAAGTGGTAGCGATTGCATAAAGAGATCCTGAGTTGATGAGGTCTGGGCCACGAGGGCCAGAGTCAGAACACCCGTCAGGATCTTGGAGGGCGCTCTATGCGCGTGCGGGGGCCGTGGGCCAGTCGCTGGTCATAGGCAAACGCGGGCTGCCCTGCGGACACACGCCCAGGCGCTGGCAGCCAGGCGCTCAGGTGCGGTGTTTCATGCACATGATCGGCCATCAGCGATGAGTGCTGGTGGTCTCCCCACAGCTGAAAATCCTGTCCGAACGAGTCGTCGTGACTGTGCGGATGGTCGTCGTAATTCGCTTGCGCAGCCGATCCATTGCCTGCGGCATAGCCCGTCAGCGCGTGCCCCGTCCACAGCAATAGCGACAGCAGTGCCAGGACGGAAAGGGATCGACAGGTAGCGATTTGGCTCAGCATCGACGGACTAATTACGACTCGACAGGGGAGAGCGTCTGGTTTGACGCATCCCCCCGGGGGGGATAGGATGCGACGGCAATTATCCTTGCATGAGACTCGGCGATGGGCAAGCACGAACACGAACATCAGCACCAAAGTCATAAGGAAATCATCAAAAGGTTGAAGCGTGCCGAGGGCCACCTGCGCAGCATCGTTGGCATGATCGAGGACGGGCGCGCCTGCGTGGACATTGCCCAGCAACTGCATGCGGTCGAGAAAGCGGTGTGCCAGGCCAAACGCACGCTGATCCAGGATCACATCGACCACTGCCTGGAACACACGGTCGGCGCCCTTACCAACGGTGAGCGGGCGCCACTGGAAGAATTCAAGCAGATCACTAAGTACCTTTGAGCACCCAGCCATGTCGTCCTTCGCCGAAATTCTCCAGCAAGGGGCCTCGCAGGCCTGGCTGTATGTCCCCACCGCTATTCTGCTGGGCGCGCTGCATGGCCTGGAGCCCGGCCACTCGAAGACCATGATGGCCGCCTTCATCGTGGCCATTCGCGGCACGGTGCGCCAAGCCATCCTGCTGGGCCTGGCCGCTACGGCTTCGCACACCGTCGTGGTCTGGCTGGTTGCCATCGGTGGCATGTACCTCGGGCAGAACCTCGACGCCCAGACCACCGAGCCTTACTTCCAACTTGCCTCGGGGGTGCTGATCATCGCCATCGCCCTGTGGATGCTCTGGCGCACCTGGCGCGGCGAGCAGATGTGGCGTTTCGAGCAGGGCGATAATCACCATCACCAACATGGCCATGCGCACGACGAATGCCGCCGCATCGACACGGGGCATGGGCGCATTGAGCTGTCGATCTTCGAGGATGGGGTAGCGCCGCGCTGGCGGCTGCAAACCCTCAGCGGCCACCCGTGGCAGGCCGCCGATGTCCTCCTGCAAACCACACGCGAGGATGGCAGCATGCGCCGCTTCGCCTTTATCCAACGCGACGGCCACCTGGAGTCCGTGGACGAAATTCCTGTGCCACATGCCTTCAACGTGCGCCTGAGCCTCGGTCATGGCGGCCACTCCCACGACTACGACCTGGAGTTCCACGAGCATGACCACGCACATGCTGAGCTGGAAGGTTTGGAGCTGTCGCTGGAGGGTTACCAGGACGCCCACGAACGGGCTCACGCCAACGACATCCGCCGCCGCTTCGCCAGCCGCAACGTCAGCACTGACCAGGTCATCCTGTTCGGTCTGACAGGTGGGCTGATCCCCTGTCCGGCGGCCATCACCGTGCTGTTGCTCTGCTTGCAGGTCAAGGAAGTGACGCTGGGTGCCGTGCTAGTGCTAAGTTTCAGTGTCGGTCTGGCCTTGACCCTGGTCACCGTGGGCGTCGCCGCCGCCATTGGTACTCGCCATGCCTCCAATCGTTGGCCCTGGCTGGGCGTGGTGGCGCGTCGCGCGCCCTACTTGTCGAGCCTGATGATCATCGCCGTGGGCATCTATGTCGGCCTGCACGGCTGGGCCGGGCTGAACGCCTGAGGTGTGGGACTTATCCGCCTACCTAGGGCTGTTCGTCGCGGCCTTCGGTGCCGCCACCCTGCTGCCGATGCAGTCCGAGGCAGTGCTGACCAGCCTGCTGCTGGCCGCCAAGCAACCAGCGGCCATGCTGCTATTGGTGGCCACGCTCGGTAACGTGCTCGGCTCAGTAGTCAACTGGCTGCTGGGCCGCTATATCGAGCACTTTCACCATAAACGCTGGTTCCCGGTGCCGGAGGACAAGCTGCAACGCGCCCAGGAGGCCTACCATCGCTACGGTCGCTGGTCACTGCTGTTGAGCTGGGCGCCGATCATCGGCGACCCGCTGACCGTCATCGCCGGCACCCTGCGCGAACCGTTCTGGAGTTTCCTATTGATCGTGCTGGTGGCCAAGGCCGGTCGCTATCTGGCGCTGGCCGCGTTGACGCTTGGGCTGCTGGGATGATGCGCGACGCCGGACTCGACCTGGTCAAATGGCTGGCCATGCTTAGCATGCTGATCGACCACCTGCGTTATCTGTGGCCAGACATCTATGCCCTGTTCGTCATCGGGCGCTTGGCGTTTCCGCTGTTCTGCCTGGGCATTGCCGCCAACGTGGTCAGAACCCGCCCAGGAGAGTTGTTCAACGAGGGCAATGCGCGCTACCTCGGCTCGTTACTGGCGTTCTCCCTGCTCTCGGAAATGCCCTACCGTCTGCTCTCGCCGGAGAGCGCGACGCTCAACGTGATGCCGACACTGTCGCTCGGCCTGCTGGTGGCCTGGGGCGTTCACCATGCAGATCGCAACAGCCTGCTGTTGACTGTCGGGACACTGGCCATTGCCCTGTTGCTACATCGACAGTTGATGTATGGGGTAATCGGCGTGATGTTGCCTGCTGCCTTTGTTATTGGGCTAAAGGCTGTACGCTGGTGGCCATTGCCTGTCGCACTGGCGGTATTAGCTAATAGCCGCAACCGCTGGTTGGTGGAGTGGGGAATAGTGCCTGAGACCCTGGCCATGCTCGCCATGGCTGGCGGAGCCGTAGTGCTGGGGCTGGCCCTGTTGCGCCAGCCCATGCCCTGCACCGTCTGGCCTGTTGGCCGCTGGGGCTATTGGTTCTACCCGGGGCACTTAGCCGCGATATACCTAATGAAGCCCTAGGCGCTGATCAACACGAAATCAGTCCGCTAATGGCCCAGAGTGTGTAAAAACGCCCGGATAAACCCTTGCTATGATTTCTGAGAATCTCATCGCAAGGGTCGCCTATG
>NZ_RHQP01000057.1:0-17355 GCF_003935465.1 Pseudomonas sp. o96-267 | reverse complement strand
ATTCTACACGCCAGATCCAGCTTTGCAAGCCCTTCATTCAACTTAACTTATTGATTAACAAGAAGTTTTTGAAGCGCCTCATCGCTGAAGTGGCGCGCATTCTACCGCCAGCAGAACGTGCGTCAAGCTTATATTTCAATTTTCTTTGGACTCTCGAAAAAGGACGCCTGCTCTCTGTAATGCGCCCGCTACAGCGGAGAGGCGCATCAGCAGCAGCGCGCCACCGATCAACGCATAAGCGAGCCACTCCCCCAGATCAGCCCGCACCACCCAGAGCATATGCAATAAAGCCAGCAGCAGGATCGCGTAAACCAGGCGATGCAGCGCCTTCCACTTACGGCCCAGCTTTCTGATACTGAAGCGGTTGGAAGTAACGGCCAAGGCAAGCAAGCCTATATAGGCCAGTGCCCCCACGATGATGTAGGGGCGCTCGGTAAGATCGCGGAGCACCAGGTCCAGGCGCACCCCAGCGATAAACAACACATAGCCGGACAGGTGCAGCGTTACGTAGGCAAAGCACCATAGACCTAACTGCCGACGTACGGCGATCCAACCGCTCCAGCGGGTCAACTGCTGCAGCGGCGTCATTGCCAAGGTGATCAACAAAAGGATCAGGGCTCCGAGTCCCAGGTTATCCACCAGCACCTTGCCGGGGTCAGGCCCCAGCAAATTGGAGACGGCGCAATACAGCCAATACAGCGGCGGTACCAATGCAGCCAGGAATACGCCGACGCGCCAGAGCCTATAGCGCATCAGTAGTACCTCGCCAGATCCATGCCCGCGTAGAGGTCAGCGACCTCCTCGTAGCCATTGAACATCCGGGTGTCGATCACATTGGGGCTGAACAACCCGCTGGGCAAACGCCGCTCGGTTGCTTGAGACCAGCGCGGATGATCCACCTGCGGGTTGACGTTGGCATAGAAGCCGTACTCATTCGGAACAATGCGCTCCCAGGTAGTTTTAGGCGCCTCGTTGACCAGGCTTATACGTACGATGGACTTGATGCTTTTGAAGCCATATTTCCAAGGCACCACCAGACGCAAGGGAGCGCCGTTCTGGTTCGGCAGCACTCGGCCGTACATGCCGATAGCCATGAAGGCCAACGGATGCATGGCCTCGTCCAGACGCAGACCCTCGACATAAGGCCAATCGATCAGAGAGAACCCCGAGCGCTGGCCCGGCATGCGCTCAGGATCGACCAGCGTTTCGAAGCGCACATAACGAGCCGATGAGGTGGGCTCGACCTGCTTAAGCAGTTCGGCCAGAGGAAAGCCCAACCAGGGAATGACCATGGACCAGGCCTCGACACAGCGAAGTCGATAGATACGCTCTTCGAACGCATGCGGCTTGACCAGATCCTCGATGGCATAGCGCCCCGGCTTGCCCACCTCGCCATCGACCATCACCGTCCAGGGCTCAGCCTGCAGCTTGCCGGCATTGGCCGCCGGATCGCCCTTACCTGTGCCGAACTCATAGAAGTTGTTGTAGTGCGTCGCGTCCTTGAACGGCGTGATGCTTTCACCTTCAGCCGTAATCGCTTGCCAGCGCGTGGCCGCCAGTTTCTCTTCGAACCAGCCTGGCGCCTTGGCGGGCTCGACATCGCTGTAGCGCCCTTGAGCTTCGGCACCGGCCCAACCAGGCATAGCCGCCATCGCAGCCAGCGCCAGCGAGCCCTGCATCAGCTTGCGACGGGAGAGGTAAACGGATTCCGGGGTGACTTCGGACTCAAGAGCCCGAGAAGAGGGACGTACTCGGATGAGCATGGCGACTCCGCGACTACAGTTCGAGAAACGAACTGTAGACCACGGAGTGCAGGAGAAATTACAGCATCAGGCAGATTTACGACGACGCAATTGCAGCAGGTACTGAATCGGACCGGAGGCTGCGTAAGCGAGGAAGATAAGCAGGAGGATACGGGGCGGATCGCTGAACACCACCGCGAACACCAGCACCACGGCCAGAATGGCCACGAAAGGTACGCGCCCTTTCAGATCCAGGTCCTTGAAGCTGTAGTACTTGATGTTACTGACCATCAGGCACCCTGCAGCAGCGACCAGCAGCGCCACGGCAAAGGACATGTTCGAGCCCTTGATACCGAAGTCGCTGAACGCCCACACCGTACCGGCAACCACACCCGCAGCAGCCGGACTGGCCAGGCCGATGAAGTAACGTTTGTCGACGCTGCCGATCTGCGTATTGAAGCGCGCCAGACGCAATGCCGCGCCAGCAACATAGATGAAGGCGACCATCCAGCCTACCTTGCCCATGCTACCCAGTGCCCATTCGAATGCCAGCAGAGCTGGCGCAACGCCGAAGGCCACCATATCGGAAAGCGAGTCGTACTCGGCGCCGAAGGCACTTTGCGTGTTGGTCAAACGCGCCACGCGGCCGTCCAGACCATCGAGCACCATGGCGACGAACACAGCGGCAGCAGCCACATAAAAGTTGCCGTTCATCGCGTTGATGATGGAGTAGAAACCGGCGAACAGGTTTGCCGTGGTGAACAGATTGGGCAGCAGATAAATACCACGGTGACGCACCTTGCGCCCTTCCGCGTCCTGCCCTTCCTCTATGTGCTCGTCGATCGGCAGCAGGCTTTCCAGATTATCGCCAGCCGGCTTTTGATCCTCGGGACCTTCACTCATGAACAGCACCTTGCAACGGGTTTGACAAATTTCGACCGGGACGACTGAACTCAGTTCGCCAATCAGCGAGCTGGCTTTATACCAGAAGCCTCGCCCCAGAATGAAAAAACGCGGCATAAAGCCGCGTTCTTTCGCACATCGCAGACCTTAGTTCTTGGCCTTGTCGACGATCTTGTTGGCAGCGATCCACGGCATCATCGAACGCAGTTGCTCACCGATGACTTCGATACCGTGAGCGGCGTTGTTACGACGCTTGGCGGTCATCGACGGGTAGCCAGTGGCGCCTTCGCTGATGAACATCTTGGCGTATTCGCCGTCCTGGATGCGCTTCAGAGCGTTGCGCATGGCCTGACGGGATTCAGCGTTGATCACTTCCGGGCCGGTGACGTACTCGCCGTACTCGGCGTTGTTGGAGATCGAGTAGTTCATGTTGGCGATGCCGCCTTCGTACATGAGGTCGACGATCAGCTTCAGTTCGTGCAGGCACTCGAAGTAGGCCATTTCCGGCGCGTAGCCAGCTTCGACCAGGGTTTCGAAACCGGCCTTGACCAGCTCGACGGTACCGCCACAGAGAACAGCCTGCTCGCCGAACAGGTCGGTTTCGGTCTCGTCCTTGAAGGTGGTTTCGATGATGCCGGTACGGCCGCCGCCAACGCCCGAAGCGTAGGACAGAGCGACGTTCTTGGCATTGCCGGAAGCGTCCTGGTAAACAGCGATCAGGTCAGGGATACCGCCGCCTTTGACGAACTCGGTGCGAACGGTGTGGCCCGGAGCCTTCGGCGCGATCATGATCACGTCGAGATCAGCACGCGGTACGACCTGGTTGTAGTGGATGGCGAAGCCGTGGGAGAAGGCCAGGGTGGCGCCCTTCTTGATGTTCGGCTCGATCTCGTTCTTGTACAGCTGGCCCTGGAATTCGTCCGGGGTCAGGATCATTACCAGGTCGGCAGCGGCGACGGCGGAAGCCACGTCAGCGACTTTCAGGCCATGGGCTTCAGCCTTGGCAACGGTAGCGGAGCCTTTACGCAGACCGACGGTGACGTCGACGCCGGAGTCTTTCAGGTTGCACGCCTGAGCGTGGCCCTGGGAGCCGTAGCCGATGATGGCAACTTTCTTGCCCTGGATGATCGAGAGGTCACAGTCTTTGTCGTAATAAACTTTCATGTTCTTGGCTCTTGTGTATCGAAAAGGATGGGGTGCGGAGCACCGCGACAGAGAGACCTTAAGTGATTCGAACCATTGCGTAAAATGATATATTTGCAACACCACATGCCGATTTATAAAATACAAATGGACAGTCACTCCCTCAGGCTGTTTCTCTCCCTGGCTGACAACCTGCACTTCGGTCGAACCAGCCGCGAGCAGCATGTCAGCCCTTCTGCGCTCAGCCGTAGCATCAAGCAGCTAGAGGACGAAGTCGGCGCTGCGCTGTTCGTTCGCGACAACCGCTCAGTCCGCCTGACCCGCGAGGGCCAGCAGTTTCGCGAGTACGCGAGCGAAGTCATCAATGGCTGGCAGGCGATTCGCCAGACCTTCATGCAGGACCAGTTGAATCTGCACGGCGAGTTGTCGCTGTACTGCTCGGTCACCGCGAGCTACAGCTTCCTCTACGACATCCTCAGCAGCTTTCGCCAGGACTACCCGCGCATCGAAATGAAACTGCATACCGGCGATCCCGCGAAAGCAGTGGAGCGCGTGCAACAAGGGCTGGAAGACCTGGCCATCGGCGCCCTACCCGACAGTTTGCCGGCCGGGGTCAAGTTTCAGTCGATCACGCGCTCTGACTTACGCTTTATCGGCCCCCAAGCGCCCCAACTGCTGAACGAGGAACAACTAAAGAATCCAACGGCAGATAATTGGAAAGACGTGCCGATGATTCTTTCGGAAGAAGGCCTGGCACGGACACGCACCGATCGCTGGTTGAAAAGCCACAACATCAAGCCGCGCATCTATGCCCAGGTCAGCGGCAACGAAGCGATCGTCAGCATGGTCAGCCTGGGCTTCGGTATCGGGGTGGTGCCGCAGATCGTACTGGACAACAGCCCACTGACCGCACGCATTCGCATATACGACATTCAGCCACCGCTAACCGCTTATGACATTGGTCTTTTCGCGCTGGAAAAACGCCTCAAGGACCCGCTGATCGCCGCTTTCTGGAATCGCCAGCGCTGAATTTCAGGCAATAAAAAGCCCCGCACCAGGCGGGGCTTTCTTCACCATGACGATCAGATACTCAGTACCTTGTCGCCACGCGCGATACCGGTGACGCCACTGCGTACAGTTTCCAGGATCGATGCAGTGCCAACGGCCTGGATAAAGCTATCCAGCTTGTCGCTGGTACCAGTCAGCTGCACGGTGTAGACGCTGCTGGTCACATCCACGATCTGGCCGCGGAAGATGTCGGTAGTACGCTTGACCTCGGCACGCTGAGCGCCAGTGGCCTTGATCTTGACCAGCATCAGCTCGCGCTCGATGTGGGCGCTTTCCGACAGGTTGACCAGCTTGACTACCTCGACCAGCTTGTTGAGGTTCTTGGTGATCTGCTCGATCACCTCATCCTGTCCAACGGTAGTGAGGGTCAGGCGCGACAGCGTCGGATCCTCGGTTGGCGCAACGGTGAGGCTTTCGATGTTGTAGTTACGCTGGGAGAACAGACCAACCACGCGCGACAGGGCGCCCGGCTCGTTTTCCAGCAGCAGGGAAATGATGTGTCGCATCTTAGGTCCGCTCCGTCTTGCTCAGCCACATGTCACGCATCGCACCGTCTCTGATCTGCATCGGATAGACGTGCTCGCTGGAATCCACCGCGATGTCGAGGAACACCAGGCGATTCTTCAAGGCAAAGGCTTCCTCCAGCTTGGGCTTGAGGTCCTTCAGCGAAGTGATGCGCATACCGACATGGCCATACGCCTCGGCCAGTTTGACGAAGTCCGGCAGCGACTCCATGTAGGAGTGCGAATAACGGCTGTTGTACTGCATGTCCTGCCATTGGCGGACCATGCCGAGGGTACCGTTGTTCAGGTTGACGATCTTCACCGGCAGGTCGTACTGCAGGCAGGTCGACAGCTCCTGGATGTTCATCTGGATGCTGCCCTCACCGGTGACGCATGCCACATCGGCTTCCGGGAAGTTCAGCTTGATGCCCATTGCGGCCGGGAAACCGAAGCCCATGGTGCCCAGGCCACCGGAGTTGATCCAGCGATTGGGCTTGTTGAACCGGTAGTACTGCGCCGCGAACATCTGGTGCTGGCCCACATCGGAGGTGATGAAGGCATCGCCCTTGGTCACGTCGCACAGGGTTTCGATCACGGTCTGCGGCTTGATGATCGAACCGTCGCCCTCGTTGTAAGGGAACAGACGGCCGCTACCGCGCCACTCTTCGATCTGTTTCCACCAGCTGGCAACAGTGTCCTTGTTCGGGGTTTCGCCGATCTCCTTGAGGATGGCGACCATTTCGCTCAGCACACTGTCCACCGGGCCAACGATCGGGATGTCAGCCTTGATGGTCTTGGAGATCGAAGCCGGATCGATGTCGATGTGAATGATCTTGGCGTTGGGGCAGAACTTGGCCGCGCCGTTGATCACACGGTCATCGAAGCGCGCACCGACGGCCAGAATCACGTCAGCATGGTGCATGGCCAGGTTGGCGGTGTAGCTGCCGTGCATGCCGAGCATGCCGATGAACTGGCGGTCGGTACCCGGATAGCCACCGAGGCCCATCAGGGTGTTGGTCACCGGCAGGTTGAGCATCTGCGCCAGCTCGGTCAGCGGCGCAGAGGCGCCCCCCATGATCACGCCACCGCCGGAATACATGACCGGACGCTTGGCGGCCAGCAGCATCTCGGCCGCCTTGCGGATCTGGCCGGAGTGACCGCGTACCGCCGGGCTGTAGGAGCGCAGCTTGACCTTCTTCGGATAGACGTATTCGAACTTCTGGGTCGGGTCGCCCATGTCTTTCGGAATGTCGACCACGACCGGACCGGGACGGCCGGATTCGGCGAGATAGAACGCCTTCTTCAGCACCTCAGGGATTTCCGACGGGTGCTTGATGATGAAGCTGTGCTTCACGATCGGGCGGGAAATACCGACCATGTCGGTTTCCTGGAAGGCATCGGTGCCGACCATGGCGCTCGGCACCTGGCCGGAGATCACCACCATCGGAATGGAATCCATGTAGGCAGTCGCGATACCGGTGATGGCATTGGTCGCGCCAGGGCCAGAGGTCACCAGCACCACACCGGCCTTGCCGGTGGCGCGGGCATAGCCGTCAGCCATATGGGTCGCTGCCTGTTCATGACGCACCAGGATGTGAGTCACTTCCGGTTCTTTGAACAGGGCATCGTAAATGTGCAGGAGAGCACCACCAGGGTACCCATAGATATACTTAACGCCTTCGTCACGCAGGAAGCGGACGACCATTTCAGCGCCGGATAAAAGCTCCACGTTGTTCACCTCTTGAACGCCAGTATGCCACCCGCCAACGGGCAGCCCTAAGTAGGTTCTTACTGTCAGCGGACACGCACGACGGTGATCGTGGATTCGAAACATCAGCTTGACGAGTAACGGAGCAGCCCATGGTCTTGCGGGGCTGGCCCTCCCAGCGCGAGGTAACGCGTTGCGGGTGTCACGGTTCGGCGCGGGTAGCGCCTCTTTTCCCCGAGCTGAAGGACGCTTGCGGCGGACTCCACTACGGGGGAAGGTTGGATTGTTCGGGTTCGGCGAGGGCAAGTCAAGCGATGGCTAACCTATTATTCAACCTGCTGCTGTGACGCAGCGCAGGATGAAGATTGCCGGCTTTTGGTTATAGTAACCATCAGCACCGCCGCTCTCGATAAAGGAAACAGCATGCGCCACATGATTCTTACTGGCACCTTGATGCTCGCGTTGAGCACGTCCGCCATGGCCAGCCAGGTGTACAAGTGGGTAGATGACAAGGGCGTGACCCACTTCGGCGCGCAACCTCCGCAGGGCCAACAGGCCACCACCATCAATACCGCAGCACCACCTCCCCGACCGGCACCCAGTGAGCCGGCGCCCAGTTTTGATGAGCAGCTCGATCCCGAGCAGGCGGCCATCGACAAGAAGGTCAAGGAAGATGTGGCGAAGCAGGAAGCCGAGCGCAAGCAGTACTGCGAGACAGCACGCACGAACCTGGCTCAGCTGGAGAACAACCCTCGCCTTCGCATCGAGGATGGCGGTGAAGTTCGTCGCATTGACGAGAACGAGCGGCAGGAACGCATCACCGAACTGAAGAAATCCATCGCGGAAAACTGCAAGTGATGCGTTACGCGCACGCTTTCATGGCGTGCGCGTGAGCAGGCGGTCGAACTCGCCAAGCAGTTCGAGCAGCCGACGCGCAACGCTCGGCTGCTGCTGGTAGACCATTTCCGCCATCGCCTGAATGCCCGATACCGAGGGTAAAGTGGCCCCGCTTTCCAGCAACGCCTTCATGCGCGGCAAGAAGATCCATTGCAGCCATTGCTCGAACGTCAGCGTATCGACGCAAAACGGTTCCACGCTGGCCAAGGCCTCGGCGCTCGGTGCCTCCTCCTGCCACCAACCCTGCACGCGCAGTTCGCGCTCGATCAGCAGCAGGTGCTCGGCCAACGCATTGACGCGCACATTCATCAGAGATTGACTCGGGCGCGCTCGCGGGCCTGAGCTGCGCCAGCCGGGTCACCCTGACGCTCACGCGCCTGGGCGATCAAATCCCACAGACTGGCCTGCAACGCCGGACGACCATTGGCGTAGGTCAGGCCACGCCGGGCGAACTGCTCGGCCTGAGCGGCATCGCCCTGGGCCAGACGCACCTCGGCAAGACGGTAAAGCACCTGCGGTTCACGCGGTGCGATGCGCTGGGCACGCTCCAGGCTGGATGCGGCGCCATTGAGATCACCACCGCCCTGCTGCTGCTGAGCGGTGGTCAGCAACGCGAGAACCGGACCATCCAGTTGCTCGTCGGCCGCCAGGCCACCACCGCCACTGGGAATGCCGCTGGGCTGGCTCGGCACCGAAGAGCCGTAACTGCCTTGGCTGGGCACCGACGGCTGGCTGCTCACGGGCGGATCGAAGGTCAGACCGCCACTGGAGGTGATCGGCTGCGAGTCGGTCTGCAACGGCGTCGAGACTGCCCCCTGCGGCACCATGACCACCACTCCGGAATCCTCTTCGATACGCTGCGGCGTAGCTGCAGGACTCGGGCTGGTCGAAGGACCAGAGCCGCCCGACGACAACGGAGCCCCGGCATCGATCACCGGAATCGAACCCTGCGGCACTGTACTGCAACCACTCAGAACCGCCGTTGCCAGCATCGTGGCAAGCCACTTCTTGTTCACATCCAATCCTCTTCAGGTAACACCGAGCCACTCGACTCGGCCGTCATTCCAACCAACCCTTGACCCAATCCATGACTGACTCGACCGGAGCCTGGATACCGCAAGCGGAGCCTGGGGCAGGTTCGCTACCGCGAATATAAGGCATCTGTACCGCATTCGGGCAGCCCGACGCCGAGCCCAGACCGGTCTGACGATCGACCCAGGCCTGGGTAACGTTGTCCGGCATCGGCATGTCCAGCGGCAGCGGATCGGCCTTGCGCATGAAACCGGTCCAGACCTGCAGGGCGCCGGTTGCCCCAGTCAGCGGGGTCGGGCCATTGTCGTCGCGCCCCAGCCATACCACCGACAGCAGATCCTGACTGAAACCGGCGAACCAGCTATCGCGCGAATCGTTACTGGTGCCGGTTTTGCCCGCCAGATTCAGCGAGCTGGGCAGTTGGCTGTACACCGAACGCCCCGTGCCTTCACGCATGGTGCGCTGCATGGCGTTCTGCACCAGGTAAATGGCCCCTGGATCAAAACGTTGCTGGATCTTGAATGGATAACGCCCGAGCGGCTCACCGTCAGCGGTCAATACGCTACGAATGCCGCGCAACGGCGTGTTGAACCCCCCGTTGGCCAGGGTCTGGTACATGCCCGCCACCTCCATCGGCGTCAGAGCTCCAGCACCGAGCAGCATCGACGGATAGGCCGGCCACTTGCGCTCGACGCCCAATCGCTCGAGAGTCTTGAGCACATTGGGCACGCCGATCTCCAGGCCGAGCTTGGCCGTAGACAGGTTGTAGGAGTGCGCCAGCCCCTGATACAGGTAGATGGTGCCGTGAGCCTTGCGGTCATAGTTCTGCGGCGTCCAGACCTGGCCGTCCTGCCCCTTGATGGAGAAGGGTTCATCCTCCAGCCAACTGGTCAGGGTGTACTGGCTGGGACGCTCCAGCGCCGACAGGTAGATCGCCGGCTTGATCAGCGAACCTATCGGCCGCACGGCGTCAAGCGCTCGGTTGAAGCCGGCGAAACGCGGCTGGCGGCTGCCGATCAACGCCTGAATTTCGCCAGTCTCGGGGTTGGTCACCACCATGCCGGCCTGCACCTCGTCCACGCCCTTGCGCCCGGCCAGGCGCTTGAGCGTCTCGGCCAGCGCCTCTTCGGCCTTGAGCTGAAGGATGGGATCGAAGCTGGTGAAGATGCGCAGGCCCTCTTCGGTCAGGTCCTGCTCGCGATAGTCTTCGCGCAGTTGACGCTTGACCAGATCGAGGAACGCCGGGAACGAGCTGTCTGCCATGCTGCCGCGCGTGGTAACGCCCAGCGGCTTCTGCTTGGCAGCGGCAGCCTCTTCCAGGGTGATGGAACCTTGTTCGGCAAGTAGATCGATCACAAGGTTACGTCGCGCCAGAGCGCGCTCGGGATTACGTCGTGGATTGAAATAGGTTGGCCCCTTGACCATGCCCACCAGCAACGCGACCTGCTCCAGCTTCAGTTCGGATACCGGCTGACTGAAGAAGTACTGGCTGGCGAGACCGAAGCCATGCACGGCGCGCTGACCGTCCTGACCGAGGAACACCTCGTTCATGTAGGCTTCGAGAATCTCGCGCTTGTCGTAATGCAGCTCCAGCAGCACCGCCATCATCGCTTCGGTGCCCTTACGCAGCAGGGTACGCTCGTTGGTCAGGTAGAAGTTCTTCACCAACTGCTGGGTCAGGGTGCTGCCGCCCTGCACCAGGCGACCGGAGGAGGCGTTGATCCACAGCGCGCGGGCAATACCCTTGGGCGATACGCCGAAGTGTTCGAAATAGTCGCGATCCTCTACCGCCACCAATGCATCGATCAGATAGGCCGGCACCTGGTCTAGCTTGATCAGAATGCGATCTTCCTGGTGCGCCGGGTAAAGCCCGCCAATCAGCATCGGTTCCAGCCGCGCCACCGCCAGATTGCTGCCATCGGCCTGGGTCAGCCCGGCCACATAATCGCCAGAGAAGCGCACCCGGACTTTCCGTGCAGGCTCGGCGCCCTCGTAGAACTGAAAGCCGCGACTGTTAAGTTCGATGTTGTTACCCGCCACCGATACCGCGCCAGGTCCATTGACCGTGCTTTCACGGCGATAGCCCAGGGCGTCGAGTTCGCGCAGGAAGTCATCCTTGGCCAATTTCTGGCCCACGAAGAGCTCCAGCGGTCTGGCGTAGACCTTCGCGGGCACGGTCCAGCGCTTGCCGGAGAATTTTTCCTGCACCACGGCATCGAGGTAAACGGCAAAGCCAGCCAGGATCACCAGGCCAACCAGACCGAGCTTGAGGCCCCATGCCAGCCAGGGACGCATGCCGGACGAGCGGGATTTTTTGTTTGAGCGGGGGGAGCGTTTTCGAGTCATGGCGGGATTATACGCACTTTACATAGGGGCCAGCAGGCCGCCCGGATGGTTTGCAGAGCAGCTCACAGCGGCCATAATGCCCAGCTCGAACAGCGTCTAGAACAAGGATCGAACGTGAGCCAAGCCCTGATTGCCGCATTGCAGAACCCGGCCCTGTATCCGCACCCTGTGGATGGGTTTCAGGTCATTGAGACCCACATTTCCTGGGTTTTGCTCACTGGCCCATACGCCTACAAGATCAAAAAACCGGTCAACTTCGGTTTTCTCGATTTCACCGAGCTCGATGCACGCCGTCATTTCTGCGAAGAAGAGCTGCGCCTCAACCAGCGTTTGACCAAGGATTTGTATCTGGACGTGTTGCCGATCAGCGGCAGTGAAGACGCCCCCAGCCTCGATGGCGGCACGCCAGCCATCGAGTATGCGCTGAAAATGCGCCAGTTTCCGCAGGAGCAACTGCTCAGCGCCATTCAGGCCCGCGGCGAACTGAACGACGCCCATATCGACGCCCTGGCCGAGCAGATCGCCACTTTTCACCTGAACGCACCGAAGGTACCGCAGGATCATCCGCTGGGCACTGCCGAAGCGGTAATGGTTCCGGTGCAACAAAATTTCGAGCAGATTCGTCCGATGCTCAGCGAGCAGGCAGACCTGCAGCAACTCGACGCCCTCGAGGCCTGGGCTCAGTCCAGCTACGAACGCCTGCAACCACTGTTGAGCGAACGCAAGACGCAGGGTTTCATCCGCGAATGCCACGGTGATATTCACCTGGGCAACGCCGCCCAGATCGACGGTCGCGTGGTGCTGTTCGACTGCATCGAGTTCAACGAACCCTTCCGTTTTACCGACGTCACCGCCGATATCGCCTTCCTCGCGATGGACCTCGAAGACCGCGGCCTCAAGTGCCTGGCACGCCGCTTCATCAGCGGCTGGCTGGAACGCACCGGCGACTATGCAGCCCTGCAACTGCTGAATTTCTACAAGGCCTACCGCGCCATGGTTCGCGGCAAAGTCGCGCTGTTCCGCCTGGGTCAGGAACAGGACTCGGTGCAGCGAGCAGTGATCCTGCGCCAGTACCGAGGCTACGCCGCTCTGGCGGAGAGCTACAGCGCCATTCCATCGCCCTTCCTGGCCATCACCCATGGCGTATCCGCTGTAGGTAAAAGCCATGTCGCCATGCGCCTGGTCGAAGCGCTGGGCACCATTCGCCTGCGCTCCGACATCGAGCGCAAGCGCCTGTTCGGCGAGCAAAGTGCCGAAGCCAAGGACCAGTTAAGCGCCGGCATCTATAGCACTGATGCCAGCCAGGCGACTTACCAACGCCTGCACCAGTTGGCGCGCCAGGCACTACTGGCAGGCTTTCCTGTGGTGATCGACGCAACCTATCTCAAGTCAGCGCAACGCCAGGCTGCCAGCGAAGTCGCTGAAGAGACTGGCGTGCCGTTCCTGATTCTCGACTGCCATGCGCCGCAGGCTGTCATCGCCAGTTGGCTGGAGCAGCGCCAGAACGAAGGCCAGGACCCGTCCGATGCGACGCTGGACGTTATCCAGGCCCAACAAACCAGCCGCGAGCCGCTCGACGACGAGGAGCAGAGCCACAGCAAGCGCGTCGACACGCATGACAGTGCAAGCCTGGACAGCCTGGTCGAACGTATTCGTCAGCGTCTGCCAGGGATCTGACTATCGTCGCGCCCTTGACCCATGGCTTCACCCTGCCAGGCAAACCCTGGCAGGGCTTCTATACTGCCGGTGAGACCACCACCGGTATCTGCCATGAGCCAGCCACGCCAGCTTGATCATCCGCTCTACCACCTCCTGCATAACGACGACGTTAAGGGCTTCAATGCGCAGAAGCCCAAGGGTGTCGAAGTCGACCTGTCTGGCGGCGACTTTCGCGGGCTCGACCTGCGCAACATGGACACCGACGCGATCAACTTCACCGACGCCTATTTTCGCGGCGCCGACCTGCGCGGCCTGGACTTCCGTAACGCCAAGATCGAAGGCGCCAGCCTGGCCCACGCACAGATCTCCGGCGCCTACTTTCCCGTCGAACTGACCGCCGATGAAATTCTCATGTCGGTGAATTTCGGCACGCGCCTGCGTTATCGCACCAAGTAGCAGCGCACCCACCACGGTATGCGCCACTCAGGCCCAGGCAATTGGCCACTACACTTTTTGGCAGGCACACCAACGTGAACCTTTCACCCGCACGCATGGAGGCCCGATGAACGACGAACTGCAACACCTGAAGAACCTGGGCAAGACCTCGGCACAGTGGCTGCACGCTGTGGGCATTCACAGCGCTAACGACTTGCGCCGCTATGGCGCTGTCGGCGCCTATCGCGCGGTCAGGGCGCGTGGCTTCCGTGCCTCCAAGGTGCTGCTTTACGCCATCGAGGGCGCGCTGCTCGATGTGCATTGGAGTGAGCTACCTGCGGCGCACAAGGCCGAACTGAACGGCAAGCTGGACGAAGCCCAGAGCCACAACAAGAGCTAGCTCACAACACCAGTGCAAGGTGATTTACTCGAAGAGCCGCACAGCCTATTGTTTCAGGGACCTTCGTGTGGTCAGCCAGCCCAGCCAGTTCAAGGAATTACGGTTATGTATTTACTCGGGGAGCAACCGGCCTACGCCGATCAGTTGATCAATCGCCTACAGAGTATCCCCACTCAGTTGCTGGAAGGGCTGCAACCCGCGGGTGAGCCACTGCGCCTGGAACGTGTCGATGACCTGGCTCAGGTACTGCCTGGCAACCAGCTATTTATCATCGAGAACGGCTTGTTGCATGCGCTGGTCGACGAGCGCCCGTTGTTCTATCTGCAGGAGGGCGATCTGGTCGGCCTGCGTCAGGGCATCGATCTGCCCTCCTGCCGCTACAGCAGTGAAGAACCTATCAGCCTGATTCCCTATTCGCGCAGTGAAGTGTTCCAACACATCTATGCCAGCGAGCAGCGCCAGGAACAGTTCATTCAATACCTGATCGGCCATACTGCCCTGTTGTCCGACGCACTGGCACGCCTGAAACAACCGGAGATCCGTCCGGCCACTGGCTTCCAGCATTTCGCGGCCGGCGAGGAACTGATTCACCAGGGCGATGAAGCCGACCACGTGTTCATCATCATCGAGGGCCACGCCGAGGCCTACGTCGACGGCCAGAAGGTCGGTGACGTGCAGAAGGACGAAATCTTCGGTGCCATGGCAGTGTTCACGCGCGAGAAGCGTAGCGCCACGGTGGTCGCCAGCGAGCCTTGCACGGTCATGGTGATCCCCAAGGAGCAGTTCCTCAGCCTGATGCAGAGCAACCCGCGCATCGCTCACAGCCTGATCGAGAGCATGGCCCGACGCATCGACCTGCTGAACAAGGAAGTGACTCAGCTGCGCCTGCCCGGCGAATCCTGAGCCTTCATTTGGTCTCGACTAACCCCGGCCATCGCCGGGGTTTTGCATTTCTGAGCTCGGCAAAAACTTTCTGAGAAAAATTCTCAAAAGGGCGTTGACTATGAAATGAGAATTGTTATTATTACCTCAACTGGTCGCGAGATCAGCCGATAAGCTAAAGAGACCATTCAGTCGGACTCTTCAGATTATCTCCTCATCAGGCTAATCACGGTTATTGACCCGGCTCTTGCCGGGTCTTTTTTTATATCCAATATCACCACTATTATCGTGCAGGATTTGCACGCTCAGGAGCTTTTTCCAAAAATCCATGAGCTGAAGCGAGCCGAGCTAAAATTTGTTCGTGCAAATCTTGCACGAATGAGCCGCTTAGGCTACGTTTGTGCGCATGGAGAACGTAGTGAACCTAAAGCGCACAGCCAATAGTTCAGCCACTAAGCAGAGTGGCCGAACAGTCGGCAATGCCCGCAGCCTGAGCTTCTTGGGCGGCGAAGCACTGGTGTACGCTACCAACCTGATCCGTGACTGGGAGGCCCAGCTCCTCCATCTGGACGGATTGAAGAAGAAAAGCGTCGAGTCTCACTCCTCCAATCTCTTCCGCTTGCTGAACCACGCTCAGGTCGCCCCCTGGGAACTCAAGCCCGTCCACGTCAGCCGCTTCTTCGAGTCGCGCATGAGCAAGGACGGCCAGCAGCTGGCCCCTTCCACGGTGGCTGTCTACTGTGCGGGTTGGCGCTCCTTCCAGGCCTATATGCTCGATATGGAGCGGGTCAATGAAATCCAGGCGACCTTCAAGGTCCGCCCAGTCAAGTTCGTAACAGAAGAAAATGGTATTGCAGTCAAGCGGCATAAATTAAATGCTGCCCGTCCCAAAGCCTGGGCTCTGACGCCGACTGAAATTGATGCTATCGACCAACAGTTTGCCTTCGATATCAAGGCAGCATATGCGAGTCGCAGTAAGTCCCTCCTGCCGCTGCAACGTGATCGCGTGATGTTTCATATAGCAATCCATTTTGCTCTACGCGTATCAGAGTTGGTTACCATTCAGCTGCATGATTTCAAGGCCAGCTACGATCCGAGAATGAAGGCATTCCAGAACTTCGGAACTCTTACCATCACCGGGAAAAATGATTCCACTGGAACTATCCCGATGCGTGAACCTGAGATCTACGAACTGCTCATGTGGTATCTGTCAAGCATTCGGCAAAAAATTCTCCTCCGCCGGAAAAATTCTGGGAACGGGCTATGCCGCTACGACGACAAAGAGTATGCGACTGTCAATCTCCTTTTCCCCAGTGAGCGCGGTGGCGTCATCAACCCCAACGCTTTCCGAACTCGCCTTAACAGCATGGCGGTCAAAGCTGGGCTCATGCACCATAAGCTGACACCGCATATTCTCAGGCATACCGGCTGCACCAATATGGTTGGCGTCTTCTCGGCAGAGGTGGCGCAGAAATATATGCGACACAAAAACCTCTACACAACGCTAGGGTACTACCACCCTGCGCCGCTGGATGCCGCGAACGAGGCAAATGCCCCGCTCAACCTGTTCAGCAGCTTTTTTGATGATGAGGATTGAAAATAAATGAAAATAAAGCTGGGCAATCGCTTGGAAGTCCTGATGAAGGACTCAGGCATAAACACCTTCGAGGAAATGGCTCAGCGGCTCACTGAAAACCAGGGATGGCAAATTACCAGAACCGCCCTCAGTCGAAAATTTCGATCCGACGATGTTTCGCTGAGTCTTTCGATGATAGAGGCTATCTGCAATGAATTGCAGTGCCTCCCTGGCGATCTCTTTGAGACCAATGTCACCGATGCATCTGAGGAGTTTGTCGAGGAGCTTAGAAGCCGTCTACAACCGTTCAGATACGGTGTCATTCGACTTCAACGGCAAGGGAGTGATGTTGTGGAGGA
This sequence comes from Pseudomonas sp. o96-267, assembly GCF_003935465.1. Lineage (NCBI taxonomy): Bacteria > Pseudomonadati > Pseudomonadota > Gammaproteobacteria > Pseudomonadales > Pseudomonadaceae > Pseudomonas > Pseudomonas sp. o96-267. Next base: position 702 of record NZ_RHQP01000057.1, on the reverse strand, counting down.
GCGGCCTTCCGACGGTGCTGTCTCTGTACCGAGTGAAGGCAAGCGCACAAAGCCCTCCCGTGCAAAGCAGCTCAAAAACATCGCAGATGAAGAAATTGTAGGCCCCAAGGTATCGCACCTCCATGCAGGAAAAATCAAGAACGACTAAGCGCCCGCCGCTTATCGTGGACTGCAAGCTTTGTGGCGGTCGCTTTCAGCGCGCGGTTTGGTGCGGTCCTGCCCCTGACCACTGCATGCGTTCCAATGTAGAGCGCTCAAGCGAGTGCTGGAGCAATCAACCTGATGGCAGCCTGCTGAAAATGTGTGCAGAGTCTCTACGCTCCCGGAAACCTTCGGGAAATGAGATGACGCACTTCATCAGCCTGCTGGCGGGTCTTGGTCATGCACACGATCAGTCCGAATCCAAAGTGCAAGAGTATCTTGCCGATCTATTCCCCGAAGAGCGGCACATCTTGCTTAAACGGGCATCTGCAGAGCTCTCGATATATCTCGCAAAGCAGCTTTCCCTCTTGCCATCCATAGAAATCAGAGTCCCGCTGAAGGATAGATCAATTCCTGAAGAGCTCCCCGAAGGGCTCCGGGGAAAACTTAATGCCTACAAGAGGAAGCTCGAAAGGCGATATAGGGCGGTTGCAGGAGCTGAGTGCAACACGGTTATTGAATTGAAGCCGGAGCATCATGCCGCATTGCCATGGCATTTTG
>NZ_RHQP01000056.1:0-19508 GCF_003935465.1 Pseudomonas sp. o96-267 | reverse complement strand
GGCGCCGGGGCGGGCCTCGGTGTCCGCCGCGCCCGCGGCCCTCCGCGGGGGGGGGGGGGGGGGGCCCCCGGGGGGGCCCCCGGCGGGGGGGGGGCCCCCCCCTCGGCATCACGCTTCTGGTCGAGCAGATAGAACTCCAGCTCGCAGGCCATCACCGGGTAATACCCCTCGGCTTCGAGCTGCTCGATCACGCGGATCAGCAACTGACGCGGATCGGCCGGCGTGGCCGGCAGGCCTTCGGTCGGGTGCATCGACACCTGCACGGCGGCGGTGGGCATCTGCCGCCAGGGCAGGCGCACCAGGCTGCCGGGCAGCGGATAGGCGCGGCAATCGATATCGCCCACCTCCCAGACCAGGCCGGAATCTTCGACATCCTCGCCCTGGATGGACAGGCCGAGCATGGTGCTCGGCAGCGGCCGGCCGCTCTGGTACAGCGCCAGCAATTCCTCGCGGTGCAGCAGCTTGCCACGCGGCACGCCATTGGCGTCGAGAATGAACAGCTCGATCAGCTCGATATCGGGATTGTTCGCCAGGAAGTCCTGAGCTTCCTGCACGGTGGCGAAAGTCGTCATGTTGCGCTCGCTTGCGCCAGTTCGGCGCTCGGTGTCCGCACGGCCCGTTCGATTCGTGAACAGGTTGCGCAGGCAGACAAGGTGATAGCAGCGGCTGCGGGCATGGCGCAGCCATCGGTATTCAGCGGGCGGGGACGGCGTCCGGCGGGCGGGCGTGGCGGCAATGCCACAGCGCCCAGAAGGCGAGAATGATCGTCAGCAGCGGGTTTAACCGCTCCAACAAGCGCCGCCGCGCGGGAGCGCGGTACAGCGGAACATGGACTTGGCAGGCCAGGGAGATCATGGTTTGGCAGCGTCGCACAGGGTTTGAGGTGCGTTAAATCGGGTTTTTCATACGCTTGGTTGTGCGCTGACTAAACAATCCACCGACTAACCGACGCCGCCCCGCAGGGTGCGCCGTGCGCACCGGCCTTCACTGCACGATAGATAGCGGCGCGAGCCCTACGGCTCCGGCCGGTAGCCCAGACGCAAACCGCCCCAATGCTTGCCCTGCACCATGATCGGCACTGACAAGTCGTGCATCAGCTCGCCGGTATCGCGCATGTAGGTCTGCAGCAGCAGCGCCTGCTTGTGGCTGCCGCAGCGGATGCCGGTGCGGTCGTTGAACAGGCGCTTGCCGCGGCTGCGGGTCGCGTCCACCGCCGGGTCGCCGCTGGGCGGATGGTTGAACGCGGCGTTGTGGGTCGCCACGTAGCCTTCCGGGGTGGTGGAAATGGCGAAGACCAGCCCTTCATGGCGCTTGAGCAAGGGCTCCTGCAACGCCGGCAGCACCTGGTCGGCGTACTGATCGAAGCGCGTGCGGTACTTCTGCGGCTGGGTGCCGGCGATCGGCTGGTAACGACGGTCGAACAGGTCGTCGAGGCTGATGCGACCGGCCTGCAGGTCCTGCTCGAACTGCGCCGCAATGGCAGCGGCGCCTTCGCGGGCCAGGTCAAAGGCGCGCTGGTGGTAATCATCCAGGCCCACTTCGGCGAGCTGCTCGCTGACCGTCTCGGCCTGGCCGACCAATTGTTCAGCCGCGTCGGCCAGTTGCCGCGTCTGCCCTTCGCTGCCTTGCACGTCGTCCTGCAACTGCAGGGCGGCAGCCGACAGGCTCGCCAGGCGCTGGTGGTTGTCCGCCGTGCCTGCGCTGATCTGCGCCACCTGCTGCTCGACTTCCTCGGCCTGGTCGGCGATACCGTGCAGGCGGCTACCGGCTGTCTCTATCTGCTGCGCCGCCTGCTCCAGCTCGACGCTCTGACGCTGGATATGAGCGACCACCGCCGTACTCTGCTGGCGAATGTCGGCGATCATCTGGCTGACTTCCTCGGTGGCACTGGCAGTGCGCGCAGCGAGGTTGCGCACCTCGTCGGCGACCACGGCAAAGCCCCGACCCATCTCACCGGCGCGCGCGGCCTCGATGGTCGCATTGAGTGCCAGCAGGTTGGTCTGGCTGGCGATGGACTGGATCACCTGGGTGACCTGTTCGATCTGTTCGGTACGGCTGCCGAGACCGTCGATCAGCTCGCGGCTGGCCAGGGTCTGCGCGCTGAGTTGCTGCATGCGTTCGATGGCCTGATTGAGTTCGGCCTGACCGTTAGCGCTGGCATCACGCACATGTCGGGCCGCGCTCAAGGTGTGCTCGGCGCGGGCGGCGCTGTCCTGCTCGGTATGGGTGATGGCCTCGGCAGCCTGGCTGACCTGCTGCACCGCCGTCAGCTGCGATTGCAGGCGACCGGCCAGGTGCTTGACCGCATGGGCGACCTTGGCTGCGGATAGCGCGTTGTGACAGGTATGCCGCGACAGCCCGCGGCTGAGCTCGACGAAGTCAGCGCTGGCGACCTGCTCCGTGGCGGGCGAACCGTCGTCGCGGCGCTGCCATGGTCCCAGCCAGGGCCAAAGCGCCAGCAGCAGGAAAGACAACACGCTGACATAGGGCGGTAGCTCCACCTGCTGGTAGACCAGCATCAACGCAGCCAGCCCCAGGGCGTGGAGAAGACAGGCAACAGGTGAACGGACAAAGGCAGCTTGCATGACCGACCTCAGAGTTCTTGTTCTGGTGCGCGGCGAGGCGCTGTAGGCGGACGGGGTCACGGCGGGTTCTCTCCTTGAATATCCCACGCAACCTGGGCAGCAGGCTACGCGTAAGACAGGCCCGACGAAAAATAAGCGTGTGCAGGTCGGGCACCATGACCGGGATTCGAGCAGCTTGGAAGCACCTGCACCATAAAACTTTGGTAGCACACTGCCATGAATTTAGACGGTCAGGCCCCTGGCAGGCTGATCGGAAAGGCCCCAGAGCAACCCTTGCCAGGAGCACATCTACTGTATCGACGCTTAACCCGGTGACATTAGCGAACGGCGGCAAGAGCACTGCGCCTCGGCTTCCATGGCCGGCTACCCCACCATGCGATGGCGTTTCACGAAACGCCGGTCCAGCCAGTCCTTGCAATGACCGTACAGCTGCCCGCCGGCACTCCAGTCGTGCCAGCCGAGCAGCGCTCCGCCGTCGCCAGTGGCGAGCAGGGCCAGGCTCTGCCACTGCGCGCGATACGGGCGCAGCGGGCGCCCCTGCAGCGCGGCCTGCAGGTTGAAACTCAGTACAGGTGCCTGGCGCACCGCGAAACGGCCGCTGCGGCGCATGCCATCGAGGCTGGCGCTGTCGCCGACGGCGAAGATCTGCGCGTGGGACTCGCACTGTAGGGTCGGACGAATGGCGATGAAGCCGGCGGCGTCGCTGGCCAGTTGGCTCGCCGTCAGCCACGGCCAGGGACGCGCACCGCTGGCCAGCAGCAGGCGGCGTCCGCGCCACACCGGTTCATCGCCGCTGAGCAGCCAGTCGTCTTCGATGCGGCCGATTGGGCAATGCTCGCGAACCTGCACGCCACGCTGACGCAGATGCCCCAGCGCGCGCAGGCGCAGCCCGGGGGCCAGCCCGTCGAGCAACGATCCGCCACAGAACAGTGCCAGCGCCGGCACCTTGTCGGCCAGCGCCAGGGCCAGTTCCACCCCACCAGCGCCACCACCGAGAATCGCCATGCGGCGTGGCTCGGCCTGCCACTGCTGCCAGCCTTCGAGCAGCCGCTCGATGGGTCTGGCAGCCAGCACCTGCATGCCATCGCCCTGCTGCGGAGGAATGGCCATACCGGCACCGACGTTGAGCGACAACCACTCGCTCTGCAGGCTACGACCATCGCCGAGTTGCAGGATGCGCGCATCGGCATCGAGCGCAGCGATCTCGCCCTCGATCAGGTCTACCTTGGCCGCGCGGCACAGTGGCTGCAGCTCCACGCGGCAATCTGCCGGGCTGAAACGGCCACTGATCAGCCCCGGCAGCATGCCGGCGTACCAGGCTTCCGGGCCCGGGCTGAGCAAGGCGATACGGCCTGGCGGGCGCTCCACCAACGCCCAGCGGCGCAACACACCAAGGTGGGCATGGCCGGCCCCGGCCAGAATCAGGTCGTACTGGGTCATGCGTTAATTGCATCCGTCGCGGTACTGGCTCGGCACTTGTCCGGCACAGCATTTGAAAGCTCGATAGTCCAATTCATGCTCGTGCAGCAGGGCAGACCGTTCTGCGGGCTCTGACGCCTGCCACGACACAGCAAAGTCACACTCGGGCAAAGAGAGTGTCGTTACACCTGCGTAACCGCAACCGTTGACCGCAAGAAACTTGTGACGTGCTGTAAGCCGTCATTCGTCGCGCGATCCAGACGGATGAGACTCGCAGCGCAATCATCACGCCAGTAGTCGGCTAGAATCCACATGCGCCCGACCGCTCCTCAGACAGAACAGTGTCCATCGGACTTCGGCGCCCTCGTAGTAGCCATGAGGCGCCCTGGATGCTCCGCCCGTTTCGCTCACTGCTATTGCTGCTCTGCCTGGCCTGCGTCATACCTGCCTGGGCGGATAACGCGCTGCCGTTGCTCAAGCTCAGTGCCGCCGACCTGGTATCGCCAGTGAGCATCGAGCGCAGTGTGCTGCTGGAAGACCCCAGCGGCCATTTGACCGCCAGCGAAGTATTGCAGCGCATCGGCAAGGAAGGCCAAGAGGTGCACGGCACTGCGCGCATCGGCTACACCCGCAGCGCCTGGTGGCTTGCCGTGCAGTTGCAGACACCGCCGGCAGAACGTTTGCAACTGATCATTGGCCAGACCTTCCTCGATGACCTGGAGATCTGGCTGTTCGACGGCGACACGCCGCTCGGCCCGCTGTACAGCGGCGCAAAACGTCCGTTCGCCCAGCGTGGCGAGCCCTATCCCCAGTTCCTGCTCAACCTGCCACGTCTGGGCGAAGGCCCTCACAGCCTGCTGCTGCGCGTAGAGAGTCATTCGGCGATCAACCTGCCGCTGCAGGTAGTCGGCGCCGCACAGGGCCAACAACTGATCGCCTACAGCTGGCTACAGAGCGGCCTGCTGATCGGTGCACTGCTCGCCCTGGCGCTGTTCTATCTGGTCAAGTACAGCACCTTGCGCGAAGCGCAACTGGCCTACTTCAGCCTCACCTCGTTGTGCGTGGCGCTGTACAACGCCAGCCTGTACAACCTGGCCGGCCTGCTCTGGCCGCAGTGGTCACTGCTGCCCAAGTTGCTGGTCAACCTGCCCACCGCCGGGATGATGATCTTCAGCTCACTGTTCATCGCCAGTGCCCTGGGCCTGCACCTGGGTCGTTTGCGCTGGCTGCGCAACGTCTTGTTCGCGGCCACCTTGCTGGTCAGCCTCGGCGGCGTCTTCGTCGACCACCCCCACGCCTATCAGACCCTCAACCTGCTGACCCTGGCCACCGGGCTGTACCAACTGCTGCTGATGGTGCTTGGCGTCCATCAGCGCCGCCCCTACGCGCCCGGCTACCTGGTGTGCTGGAGCGCGGCGCTGGTGCTGATGCTGCTGGTGCCGCTGAGCCGCGCCGGACTGATTCCGCTACCTGCTGGCTTCTATGCGCTGTATGCCTACCTGCCAGCGCTAAGCATGCTGCTGTTCGGCGCCCTGCTCGACAAGCAGCTGGAACGCGTACGCCGCGTGCTGCTGAGCAGCCAGGAGCAGGCCATCGACAATCTGGAGCAGTACCAGGCGCTGTTCCGCCACAGCGGCGAAGGCATCTTCCGCTGCCAGCGCGACGGCCAGTTGCTGGAAGCCAACCCGAGCCTGGCGCGCCTGCTTGGCAGCGAGACCCTGCCGGACGATCTCAGCCAGCTGTCCTTGCAGAGCCTGGTGGGGGAAACTCAGTGGCGCTGGTTGCTGCTGCAACTCGACGTGCAGGCCGGCGCGGTCAGTTGCGAATGCCAGCTGTACGACCTCGAGCAGCGCCCCCGATGGGTCTACCTGTCGCTGCACCTGCGCCCGCATCAGGAGTCCATCGAAGGCATCGTGGTCGACCTCAGCGAGCGCCGGGCGCTGGAAGAACGCCTGCAACAGCTGGCCGCCCACGATGCCCTGACCGGCCTGCTGAATCGTCGCGAGCTGGAAAGACTGCTTTCGGAAACTCTCAGCGGCGCAGCCAAACGGCGCTTCAGCCACCTGCTGCTGCTGGGGCTGGATCGCTTCAAGCAGGTCAACGACCTGTTCGGCCATTCGGCCGGCGACCAGTTGCTGAAACAGCTGGCCGGCCAGTTGCTGCACCAGCTACCGCGCCATGCCGAGCTGGCCCGCGTTGGCGGCGACGAGTTCGCCATTCTCCTGCGTGAAGTCGATGACGACGCTGCGCTGAGCCAGGCCGAGCAGTTGCGCCGCGCCGTCGAACAGTTCGTCTTCACCTGGCAGGGCCGACCCTTCCGCCTGCACGCCAGTATCGGCATGCTCGCGCTCAGCTCCGGCGTACGCGACTGGGAAACCGCGCTGAACTGGGCCAGCAGCGCCAGCCAGTTGGCCAAGCATCAGGGCCGCAACCGTGTGCAGCAGTTCAACCCGGCCGACGGCGCCCTGCTCGAACATCAACGCCAGCTGCAGTGGATCACCCGCCTGCGCGAGGCCACCGAGCGCGGTCATTTCGAGCTGTTCTTCCAACCGGTCCAGGCGCTGCAGAACGCGGCCAGCGGCCTGCACTATGAAGTGCTGCTGCGTTACCGCGACCCACAGAGCGGCGAGTGGATCAGCCCGGCGCAGTTTCTCGACGCGGCGGCGCGCTACGATTTTCTCGGCGCCATCGACCGCTGGGTCGTCCAACATCTGTGCGCCTGGCTGGCAGCCAACCCACGGCACCTGGCACAACTGGCCCAGGTCAACGTCAACCTCAGCGCCAGCTCGCTGCTCGACTGCACCTTCCATCGCCTGCTGCAGGACGAACTGCAGCACCACGGCTTGCCGCCCGGCAAACTGTGTATCGAGGTGACGGAAATGGTCGCCCTGGGTGAGCTGGGCGTCTCCGCCCAGTGGATCGAGGAGCTACGCAGCAAGGGGCTGAAAGTCGCCCTGGATGACTTTGGCAGCGGCTTCGCTTCCTACGCTTATCTGCGTCACTTGCCGCTGGATATTCTCAAGATCGACGGCAGCTTCATCAGTGGCATCGAGAACGACCCGATCAACCAGGCCATGGTCGGCTCCATGCGCCAGATCGCCGGACAACTGGGGCTACTCACCGTCGCCGAGTTCGTCGAGACCCAGGCCAGCCTGGACTGCCTGCGCCGCCTGGGTATCGACTACGCTCAGGGCTACTTCGTTGGTCGCCCGCAGCCCTTGCGGCAACTGGCCGACGATGCGCGTCGCCACGGCACTCAGGAAGCCTGATAGAGGGCCGCCGGCAGGCGCTCGAGCAACGCCGGGTCCAATCGCAACATGCGCACGCAACGCGCCTCGACCAGGCTTTTAGGTGCATCGTTGGCCGGTAGGGCCAGCAGCAAGCCGCTGAGGTTGAGCACCAGTGCCTCACGCGAGAACACGCCACTGCCCAGGCCGTAGAACGCCGCGATCAACTCGCGCAGACCGAAGGGCAGACGCCAGCGGATACGCAAGGCCGAGCCGAAGCTCGCCGAGCGGTGCGGCATCGCATCGGCGATCTGCTCATCGCTCAACTCACCGCCAGCTTCCTGCCAGTCCTGCAGGCTGCGCAGCAGCGCCAGCTCCCCCAGGTTGTGCAGCAGGCCAGCGGTGTAACACAACTCCGCATCCAGCTTCAGCTCCAACGCCAGCCAGCGCGCCAGCTCGGCACTGCGCCGCGCCTGTTGCCAGGTGTGGCTGGCCAGCTCGGCCAGGCGCGGGTCACGCAACTGGGCGTTGCGCTGCACAGCCAGACCGAGCACCAGGTTCAGCGTGCGCGCCACGCCCAAACGATGCAGTGCCTGGGCCAGGGTATGACAAGGCATGCCCTGATGTTGCGCGGCGGTGCTGGCGGCGGCGATCAGCAACGCGGTGATCTGTGGGTCACTGCCGAACACGGCCTCCAGCTCGCCAAGGTCCTGCTCGCCGCTCTGCAACCCCTGGCTCACGGCATTGCGCACATCGCTAAGCAATGGCGCACCCTGCCCCTCTTCGCGCACCGTATCGAGAAAGTCGCGCAGGTCGCTGACCAGCAGCGGCTGACGAACCACTACCGCTGCCACTGGTGAGGGCAGTAGTGCCAGCAGACGTTGACGCAGGCTTTCAGCATTGAAGGGTTTGCCCAGGTAAGCACTGGGTGCCAGTGGCCTTGCGGCCCGCACGCTGCTGGCATCCAGGCGGCCGCTGATCAGTACGAACGGCAGCGCCGGTGTACGTGGATGCCGACGCAGTTGTCGCAGCAACTCCAGACCATCGAGCCCCGGCAGCTCGCCATCAGCGATCACCAGATCAGGCAGGCGACGCTTGCAGCGCGCCAGTGCTGCCTGGCCATCGCTGAACTGCAGCACGTGGGCATCACTGCGCACGTCGAGCACCAACTGCTGCAACAGGTTGGACGTCCAGGGGTCAGCCTCGGCGATCAGAACTTCCACACTATGAGCTGAAGCGGTCATGCGAGCCTCTGGACGATAGCGAAGGGGGAGCGCTTGCGCCGGCATTCCGTGCAAACCTGAGAAAGGGGTCAGCTCCATGGTAACGGCGCAGTCTAAACCGCGGCTTTACGGGAAGTCAGCCGGCATTGGCAGACTGCCCTGGAAATTGCCCAACGACAAAAATCTCAGGCATAAAAAAGCCCGCCAAAAGGCGGGCTTCTTCGTCAGGCAGCCGATCAATTACTTGATCTTGGCTTCCTTGTACATCACGTGCTTGCGTACGACCGGATCGAATTTCTTGATTTCGATCTTGTCAGGGGTGGTGCGCTTGTTCTTGTCGGTGGTGTAGAAGTGGCCGGTACCGGCGCTGGACACCAAACGGATCAGTTCACGCATGACTCTCTCCTTAAACCTTTTCGCCGCGAGCGCGCAGCTCGGACAGCACTACATCGATGCCACGCTTGTCGATAACACGCATGCCTTTGGCAGATACGCGCAGACGCACGAAGCGCTTCTCGGACTCGACCCAGAAGCGATGGTGCTGCAGGTTCGGCAGGAAACGACGACGGGTTTTGTTGTTTGCGTGGGAAATGTTGTTCCCGGTTACCGGACCCTTACCGGTAACTTGACAGACTCTCGACATGCCTCAGCCCTCTAAAACCACATGCCCAACCCGGCATGGGTTGGCCGCTTAAACTCAATGTCATTGGCGCTCGGCGCCGCGTTTCTCGAGGGTCTTACCGGGCGCACTGGATAGCGCAAGAACCGGGCCCCTAGAAAAGAGCGCTGCTTTATACCAGAAAGCCTTGGGAGCAACAAGGAAAACTGCAGGATAAAACACAACCCCGGGCCAGCAGACCCGCCGGGGGCCGGCCCGTTGGGGCCTGATCAAGATTTGACCGCTCGTCGCCTCGATCAGGTATTCAGCGCCCGGCAAATCGACTAGGGTTGCAAGCTTGCCGTCAACGCCAGGAATGAGGACCTCACCATGCGCCTGTTGCTCGCTGCTCTACTGTGCACCCCGATCCTGACCCAGGCTGCCACCCTCAGCATATGCACCGAAGCCAGCCCTGAGGGTTTCGACGTGGTGCAGTACAACTCGCTGACCACTACCAATGCCTCGGCAGACATGCTGATGAACCGCCTGGTCGAATTCGACGCCGAGCAAGGCAAGCTACTGCCGAGCCTGGCGCGCAGCTGGTCGATCTCCGCCGACGGCCTGGTCTACGACTTCACGCTGCGCGACGACGTGCAATTTCACCACAGCGACGACTTCACGCCCAGCCGCCACCTCGATTCTCAGGACGTGCTGTTCAGCTTCCAGCGCATGCTCGACGAGCAGCACCCCTGGCATGCGGTGGCCGCCAGCGGTTACCCACACGCCCAGTCGATGCAGTGGCCTAGCCTGATCGCCAAGGTCGAGGCGCCGGATGCCCATAGCGTGCGCATTACCCTGAATCGCCGCGACGCCACCTTCCTCGCCACCCTGAGCATGGGCTTCGCCTCGATCTATTCCGCCGAATACGCCGACAAGCTGATGGCCGCCGGCACCCCGCAGAAGTTCAATAGCGCGCCGGTGGGCAGCGGTCCGTTCGTCTTCGAGCGTTTCCAGAAGGATGCCGTGGTGCGCTACCGCGCCAACCCGGACTACTTCGCTGGCAAGCCGGGCGTGGACCGAGTGATCTTCGCCATCACCCCGGATAGCAACGTGCGCCTGCAGAAGCTGCGCCGCGGCGAATGCCAGATCGCCCTGTCACCGAAACCGCAGGACGTGCAGGCCATCGCTGGCGACACCAAGCTGAAAAGCGCACAGACCGCCGCCTTCATGACCGCCTTCGTCGGCATAAACAGCCAGCATGCGCCGCTGGACAAGCCGCAGGTGCGCCAGGCGATCAACCTGGCGTTCGACAAGGCCAGCTACGTCAAGGCCGTGTTCGAAGGCAGCGCCGAGCCCGCCAACGGCCCCTACCCACCAAACACCTGGAGTTACGCCAGCGAACTGCCCGGCTACGCGCACGAACCGGCAAAAGCACGCACCTTGCTGGCCGAGGCAGGCCTGGCTGACGGCTTCAAGACCACCATCTGGACGCGCCCCAGCGGTAGCCTGCTCAACCCCAACCCGAGCCTCGGCGCGCAACTGCTGCAGGCAGACCTGGCCAAGGTCGGCATCGACGCTGAAATCCGCGTGATCGAGTGGGGCGAACTGATCCGCCGCGCCAAGGCTGGCGAGCACGACCTGCTATTCATGGGCTGGGCTGGCGACAACGGCGACCCGGACAACTTCCTCACTCCGCAGTTTTCCTGCGCTTCGGTCGAGTCAGGCCTGAACTTCGCCCGTTTTTGCGATGAGGAGCTGGACAAGCTGATCGCTGATGGTAAAACCAGCAGCGACCAGAACGAACGCAGCCGCCTCTATCACCAGGCGCAGCAGATCATTCAGGAGCAGGCGCTGTGGCTACCGCTGGCCCACCCCACCGCCTTCGCCCTGCTCAGCGAGAAGGTGCAGGGTTACAAGGTCAGCCCGTTCGGCCGACAGGATTTCGCCTCGGTGCAGATCGCACCATAAGGCGCCATCGTGGTGGGCTGAAGCCCACCCTACACCCGAACCAGCTACATCCAGCCCAGCTCGGCCATCGACAGCGGTTCACCATCGCCAACGATGAAGTGGTCGAGCACGCGCACCTCGACCAGCGCCAGAGCATCCTTGAGCCGCTGGGTCAGTACGCGGTCGGCCTGACTGGGCTCGGAAACCCCCGATGGGTGGTTATGGGTGAGGATAGCGGCGGCGGCATTGTTGGCCAGCGCCCGCTTGACCACCTGCCTGGGATATACGCTGGCGCTGTCGATGCTGCCGCGAAACAGCACCTCGAACGCCAACACCCGATGCTTGGCATCGAGAAACAGGCAGCCGAATACTTCGTGCGGTTCGTGACGCAGCTGCGCCTTGAGGTAATCGCGCACGGCCTGCGGGCTTTCCAGCGCTGAATCACGACGCAGGCGCTCGGCCAGATGGCGCCGCGACATCTCCAGCACTGCCTGTAGCTGTGCGTACTTGGCCGGGCCCAGACCAAGGTGTTGGCTGAAGCCAGCCAGATCGGCTTCGAGTAGCGCTCTCAGGCTGCCGAACTCGCTCAGCAGATAGCGCGCCAGGTCCACCGCACTCTTGCCGGTCACTCCGGTACGCAGAAAGATCGCCAACAGTTCGGCGTCGGTCAGCGACGCCGCGCCCTGCTCCAGCAATTTCTCCCGCGGGCGCTCTGCCGCGGGCCAGTCACGAATGCTCATGTACACCTCCCTATTGAGCCAGGCGCCCGCTGTTCCGCTGCGGGCGCTGTGCTATCGTAGCCCATCTTTTTACACGGGGCCGGCCGGGGGAGGCGTTGGTCACGTGGCGCACATCCACCGGTTTATAAAAGGCAAGCCTATGCAGCGGCTGTATCGCAAACGCATCATCGTCGGCGTCGGGGGCGGTATTGCTGCCTACAAGAGCGCCGAACTGGTTCGCCGACTCAAGGATCAAGGCGCCGAAGTCCGCGTGGTGATGACCCAGGGCGGGCGCGAGTTCATCACCCCGCTGACCCTGCAGGCCCTGTCCGGCCACCCTGTGCACCTCGACCTGCTCGACCCCGCCGCCGAAGCCGCGATGGGCCATATCGAGCTGGCGCGCTGGGCCGATCTGATCCTCATCGCGCCAGCCACCGCCGACCTCATCGCGCGCCTGGCCCAAGGTGTGGCCAACGACCTGCTGACCACGCTGGTGCTGGCCACCGATGCGCCAATTGCCCTGGCTCCGGCGATGAACCAGGCCATGTGGCGCGACGCAGCCACCCAGGCCAACCTCGAACTGCTGCAAAGTCGCGGCATGCGCCTGTTCGGCCCAGCCTCCGGCAGCCAGGCCTGCGGCGATGTCGGTCTCGGCCGCATGCTCGAACCCAACGACCTGGCCCTACTGGCCGCCGATTGTTTCCAGCGCCAGGCGCTCGATGGCCTGCATATCCTCATCACCGCCGGCCCGACCCAGGAAAACATCGACCCGGTGCGCTACATCACCAACCACAGCTCCGGCAAGATGGGCTTCGCCCTGGCCGAGGCTGCCGCCGAAGCCGGTGCCCGCGTGACCCTGGTCAGCGGCCCGGTGCACCTGCCAACGCCGGATCGCGTCAGCCGCATCGACGTGGTCAGCGCCCGCGACATGCTCGCGGCCTGCGAAGCCGCCATGCCCTGCGACGTGCTGATCGCCGCCGCCGCGGTGGCCGACTACCGCCCAGAAGTGGTCGCCCAGCACAAATTGAAAAAAGACCCCACCAGCGGCGAAGGGATGCTCCTGCAAATGGTGCGCAACCCGGATATCCTCGCCACCATCGCCAGCCGCGAAGATCGCCCGTTTAGCGTGGGCTTCGCCGCCGAGACCGAGAACCTGCTGGAATACGCCTCGCGCAAACTGCGCGACAAGAATCTCGATCTGATCGTCGCCAATGATGTGGCCAACCCCAGCATCGGCTTCAATAGTGAAGAGAACGCCATCACCGTGATCGACCGTGGGCTGCAGCCAACCAGCTTCGCCCAGACCAGCAAGGGCAAGATCGCCCGCCAGTTGATCACCCTTATCGCCGAACGACTGAACAAGAACTGACCATGCACGCTCTGCAAGCCAAGATCCTCGACCCTCGCCTCGGCCAGGAATTCCCGCTGCCGCAATACGCCACACCGGGCTCCGCCGGCCTCGACCTGCGCGCCATGCTCAAGGAAGAGATCGTCCTCGAGCCAGGCCAGACCGTGCTGATTCCCACCGGCCTGTCGATCTACATCGGCGACCCAGGCCTGGCGGCGATGATCCTGCCGCGTTCGGGCCTCGGCCACAAACACGGCATCGTGCTCGGCAACCTGGTCGGCCTGATCGACTCGGACTACCAGGGCGAGCTGATGGTGTCGTGCTGGAACCGCGGCCAGACGCCTTTCACCATCGCCATCGGCGAGCGCATCGCGCAGTTGGTGCTGGTACCGGTGGTGCAGGCGCATTTCGAGCTGGTCGAGCAGTTCGACGAGACCCAACGTGGTGCTGGCGGCTTCGGCCACTCCGGTAGCCACTGATTCACACCCCACAGGACGACCCGCCGAGGAGCACCCACGTGAAACTCTTCAAGCGTACTGCCAAGGAAGCCGACACGGCTGCCAGCCTGGTGCCGAGCAAGCCCAAGGGCAAAACGGCGAACCCCTCGCTGGGCGCACTGCTACCCGGCCTGCTGGCTGCCCTGATCGGCGGGGCCGCAGGCGCCGCGTTGTTGTGGTTTGCCGACAACAGCAGCAGCCAGGCACGCCAGGCAGAGCTGGTGCAGGCCATCGGCACCAGCCAGGCCGCTGCCGTGCAGCAGGCGCTCAAGCAATTGCAGGCCGACAGCCTCGCCGCGGCTCGCAACCCTGAGCTGTTGCAAGCACTGCAGAGCGGCGACAACCTGCGGGTCAGCGAAGCCGAACGGCGCCTGGGCTACTGGGACGGCGTGATCGATGCCCACCTCAATCGCCGCGGCGAAGCGGTACAGAACACCTCCCGTGCCGCGCCGATGAACTTCGCCGGTCTGGATATGCTGCGCCGCACTGAAAGCGGTCAGCAAGCCGCCACCGAAGCCTATCGTGTGGGTGAGCGCTGGCTGGCCTATAGCGCCGTGGCGCTGCGCCTGAGTGAGAGCCAGCCGGCCCAGGGTACGCTGCTGCTGGCCTTTGACCTGCAGCGCGTACTCGCAGCTTTGCCGGCGCTACCCGCCGAGTATGGCCAGGTGCAGCTGGTGCAGCAGTTCGCCAACACGCCGGCACAAGTGCTCCTACAGCGCGGCCAGGCAGGCGACGCTGCCGCTGCGCAGACCTTCTCTACCGGTAACCCTTACTGGAAGATCAGCTTCACCCCCGGCCCCAGCCTGACTCAAGGCAGCATCGCTCCGGCAATGCTCGGCCTCGCGTTCCTGCTTGCAGTGGGCGGCGCCCTGATCGGCATGATCCTGGTTCAGGGTGCGCTGCAGCGGCGCGTCAATCTCGACGCCCAGCAGCTTGGGCAAATGCTCAAAGAACTCTCTGCGGGTAAGAACGTCAAAGCCTTCAGCCTCAGCATTCCGGCGCTCGATGCGCTGGCCCAAAGCCTGGCACGATTACCGCGCCGCAGTAGCGCTGAAGGCAGCAGTACCCCCGCTAAAGGAACAGCCGCGGCCCCCGCCGTTCAGCCGGCAGCCAAGCCAGCCGAGTTGGTCGACCCGCTGTTTCAGGACACCGATATCCTCGATATCGACATTCTCGATGAAGACCAGGATCTCCTGGGACTGGAGCAGAGCCCCGCAATGAGCACTAGCCAAAGCGCCCCGAAACTTCCCGCCGATATTTTCCGCGCCTACGACATCCGTGGCGTGGTGGGCGACACCTTGACCGCCGAATACGCCTACTGGATCGGCCGCGCCATCGGCTCGCAGAGCCTGGCTCAGGGCGAGTCCAAGGTCATCGTCGGCCGTGACGGCCGCCTCTCCGGCCCCGAACTGCTGCAGCAACTGGTACAAGGTCTGCTCGACTGCGGCTGCGAAGTCACCGATATCGGCATGGTGCCGACCCCGGTGGTGTACTTCGCCGCCAACGTACTGGAAGGCCGTTCGGCCGTAATGCTCACTGGCAGCCACAACCCGCCGGATTACAACGGCTTCAAGATCATCATCGCTGGCGACACCCTGGCCAACGAGCAGATCCTCGCGCTGAAGACCCGCCTGGACAACAACGACCTGGCCACAGGCGTCGGCAGCGTGCAGCAGGTCGATGTGCTGCCGCGCTACTTCAAGACCATCCGTGACGACATCGCCCTGGCCAAGCCGCTCAAGGTGGTGGTGGACTGCGGCAACGGCGCCGCTGGCGTGATCGCCCCGCAACTGATCGAAGCCCTGGGCTGCAGCATGATTCCGCTGTTCTGCGAAGTAGACGGCACCTTCCCCAACCACCACCCGGACCCAGGCAAGCCGGAGAATCTGGTCGACCTGATTGCACGCGTCAAATCCGAGAATGCCGACCTGGGCCTGGCCTTCGACGGCGATGGTGACCGCGTCGGCGTGGTGACCAATACCGGCAACATCGTCTACCCGGATCGCCTCCTGATGCTGTTCGCCAAGGACGTGGTCTCGCGCAACCCCGGCGCCGACATCATCTTCGACGTCAAATGCACACGTCGTCTGACCCCGCTGATCAGCGGCTACGGTGGTCGCCCAGTGATGTGGAAGACCGGCCACTCGCTGATCAAGAAGAAGATGAAGGAAACCGGTGCCCTGCTGGCCGGCGAGATGAGCGGTCACATCTTCTTCAAGGAGCGCTGGTACGGTTTCGACGATGGCATCTACAGCGCTGCCCGTCTGCTGGAGATTCTCAGCCTGGAAAAACGCAACGCCGAGCAGGTATTCAGCGCCTTCCCCAGCGATATCTCCACGCCGGAAATCAACATCAAGGTCACCGAGCAGACCAAGTTCGGCATGATCGAGCGCCTGCAACGCGAAGGCCAGTGGGGCGAAGCGAACATCACCAGCATCGACGGCGTACGTGTCGACTATCCCAAGGGCTGGGGCCTGATCCGCGCCTCCAACACCACGCCGGTGCTGGTGCTGCGCTTCGAGGCCGACACCCAGGAAGAGCTGGAGCGTATCCAGGATGTCTTCCGCACCCAATTGCTCAAGGTCGCCCCCGACCTGCAACTACCCTTTTGACCGATTGTTCCAGGAGCCCCCTGCATGACCCTCGAGCGTGACGCCGCCGCCCAGGTAGCCAAGGTACTGTCCGAAGCCCTGCCCTACATCCGCCGCTTCGTCGGCAAGACCCTGGTGATCAAGTACGGCGGCAACGCCATGGAGAGCGAGGAACTCAAGCAGGGCTTCGCCCGCGACATCGTGCTGATGAAGGCGGTCGGCATCAACCCGGTGGTGGTGCACGGCGGCGGCCCGCAGATCGGCGATCTGCTCAAGCGGCTGTCCATCGAAAGCCACTTCATCGATGGCATGCGTGTCACCGATACCGCCACCATGGACGTGGTGGAAATGGTGCTGGGCGGCCAGGTCAACAAGAGCATCGTCAACCTGATCAACCAGCACGGTGGCAGCGCCATCGGCCTGACCGGCAAGGACGCTGGCCTGATCCGCGCGCGCAAGCTCAAGGTCAGCCGCCAGACGCCGGAGATGACCCAGCCGGAAATCATCGACATCGGCCATGTCGGCGAGGTCACCGGGGTCAACACCGACCTGCTCAACATGCTGGTCAAGGGCGATTTCATCCCGGTCATCGCGCCCATCGGCGTCGGCCCGGATGGCGAGTCCTACAACATCAACGCCGACCTGGTGGCCGGCAAGGTGGCCGAAGCGCTGAAAGCCGAGAAGCTGATGCTGCTGACCAATATCGCCGGCCTGATGAACAAGCAGGGTGAGGTGCTCACCGGCCTGAACACCGAGCAAGTCAACGAACTGATCGCCGACGGCACCATCTATGGCGGCATGCTGCCGAAGATCAAATGCGCACTGGAAGCGGTGCAGGGTGGCGTGACCAGCTCGCACATCATCGATGGTCGTGTACCCAATGCCGTGTTGCTGGAAATCTTCACCGATGTCGGCAACGGCACCATGATCAGCAACCGCAAGCGCCCTTAGCAGCGGCCGCTACGCGGCCTTCTGATGACCCTCTCCCGCTTGCGGGAGAGGGTGCCCGCAGGGCGGGAGAGGGCCTGGCAAACAAAGCGGTGCATCACTGCCGCAGTGACTCACGGCAAAGATCGAGAATTTCGAGACGGTTGCGCCGCAGAGGTGAAGATCAGGGTTTACGCTGCGGCTCGCCAAACAACTCGGCCAAGCGCGCGCGATCAGCGGCGAAACCAGCCTCGGCTTGAGTGCGGATCTCCTTGTAGCGGGCGATATCACGCTGCAGACGCTGCTGCTCTTCCTTGAGGTTATTGATCTGCGCTAGCAAGTGCTCCGGGACCTGGCGCCCGGCACGCTCGTGGTCGGCGGCCTGGCTCTGCAGGTTGGCTTGCTGGGTACGCACCGACTGCAGGTTGCCGCGAGCGACGCTGGTGACGCTGTCGAGCTCGGCCAGCTTGCGCTCGCGAGCACGGTCGACATCATCGAGATTGGCGTACAGCCGCAGCAGTTGGGCATCACTGCTGGCGCGAGCCTTGTCCGCCTGCATACGGGCGAACTCTTCAGGCGTTGGGGCCGGCGCGATAACTCGCACGACACGACCCTGATCATTGAGTACCTCATAACCCTTGCCGATGAACTCAGGCGGCACACCCTGGCGACTGAGCACCGTCACGCCCTTGTCATCAACGTAGCGATACAGCTCGGCAGCCACTCCAGACAGCGGCAGTAGCAAGCTACAGAGCAGCGTACAGCGGGTCAGGAACGGTGCAGGCATCAGGACTACCTTGTGCTAGGGCTAGATTCCGTACTCGGCGCGATAGGTTTCGACAGCCGGCAGATATTGCTTCAGTTCAGCATCCCCTGCCAGATATTCCAGTACCTGTTCGAGTGACACGATGCTCACTACGGGCATGCCGAAATCGCGTTCGACTTCCTGGATTGCGGACAGCTCGCCCTGACCCCGCTCCTGGCGGTTCAGCGCGATCAAGGTGCCGGCAGCCTGTGCGCCTTGGCCCTGGATGATCTGCATCACTTCGCGGATCGCGGTACCGGCGGTGATCACGTCATCGACGATCAACACACGGCCCTTGAGTGGCGCACCGACCAGGGTACCGCCTTCGCCATGATCCTTAGCTTCCTTGCGATTGAAGCACCAAGGCAGATCGCGCTGATGATGTTCGGCCAGTGCCACGGCAGTGGTCGCTGCCAAAGGAATGCCTTTGTAGGCCGGGCCGAACAACACATCGAAGTCGATACCACTGTCGACGATGGCTGCGGCGTAGAAACGCCCCAGCTGCGCCAACGCCAGACCGCTGTCGAACAGGCCGGCGTTGAAGAAATAGGGGCTGGTGCGCCCGGACTTGAGGGTGAACTGGCCAAAACGCAGAACCCCGCGCTCGATGGCAAAACGAATGAAATCGCGCTGGTACGCTTGCATGAAAAGTCCCGGACGGCACGGATTTGGCTAGGAATTTAGCTAATGCTGGTGAGCTCGGGTATCATACACGCACGTGTTTTTGGGGGCCATTTATGCGGATCATCAGTGTGAACGTGAATGGTATTCAGGCTGCGGCCGAGCGAGGTCTGCTCAGCTGGCTGCAAGCCCAGAATGCCGACGTGATCTGCCTGCAAGACACCCGTGCCTCCGCCTTTGAAATGGACGACCAAGCCTTCCAGTTGGATGGTTATTTCCTCTATGCATGCGACGGTGAAGTGCCCAGCCAAGGTGGCGTGGCGCTCTACTCGCGATTGCAACCCAAGGCGGTGATCAGCGGCCTCGGCTTCGAGATGGCCGATCGCTACGGGCGCTACCTGCAGGCCGATTTCGACAAGGTAAGTATCGCCACCCTGCTGCTGCCAAGCGGGCGGGACGGTGACGAGAGCTTGAATCAGAAATTCAAGTTCATGGACGACTTCACCCATTATCTGGACAAGCAACGGCGCAAGCGCCGCGAGTACATCTATTGCGGCTCGCTGCACGTAGCGCACCAGAAGATGGATGTGAAGAACTGGCGCGACTGCCAGCAATCACCAGGCTTCCTGGCGCCTGAGCGCGCCTGGATGGATGAGGTGGTTGGCAACATGGGTTATGTCGATGCCCTGCGCGAAGTCAGCCGTGAAGGCGACCAGTTCAGCTGGTGGCCGGATAACGAGCAGGCGGAAATGCTTAACCTGGGCTACCGCTTCGACTACCAACTGCTCACGCCGGGCATGCGCCGCAGCGTGCGTAGCGCCCGCTTGCCACGCCAGCCGCGCTTCTCTCAGCATGCGCCGCTGATCGTCGATTACGACTGGATTCTCAGCATCTGAACGACGGATACGAAAAAGCCGGCTTATCCAGACTGTGTGAAAACGTTCTGAACTGAACCGGTTCAATACAAACGCCTCGATTGATTCGTGGCGTTTGTGTTTTTA
>NZ_RHQP01000055.1:0-19883 GCF_003935465.1 Pseudomonas sp. o96-267 | reverse complement strand
TACCATCGCAGTTGAAGAGCAAAAGCCAAACGCTACCGACTTTGATCTTCCGGAGATTTCGCAAGCTCGCGGTCCGGCCCCCGGAGCAGCACCGGAGCGAGGGAAGTTTCGCGTAGCGAAACCCGGATGTCGGGGTGCCCTTCTTTGGCACACCTTTCTTGGGCAAGCAAGAAAGGTGTGGCGCCCGTAAGGGGCGCAACCCAAACGTTCAGCAGACGCGGTAATGGATGGTGCCAAGTCAGTAAGCGATACGCACACAAACTTGCCAGTACGGTGTCAATCCGTACCTTCACCAAACTATGCGAAGAGCCAAAAAAAACCGGCGCTCCTTACGGAGGCGCCGGCTCTTTCAGCCCGTTATGTCGATCAGAATTCGTGATCGGCGGTGTCCGGGTTCAGGTCGCTGATGCCCAGCTTGCCCGCGGCTTGTTCGATGGCGCCGGTCTGCTTGACCAGGGCAGCGATGGCGTCACGTACCAGTTGCTGGCCTTCGGCGTTGCCTTCCGCGATCAACTGATCGAAGTGCACGTTGTTCTTCTCGGCACTGTCGACCAGCGCTTGCAGCTTGGCTTCGGTTTCCTGCAGGTCGGCCTTGAGCGTGGCGTCGGCCTGGGCGTCAGCCTTGGCTACCAGTTCGGACAGGCTCGGGCCGGTCAGGGTGCTGCCGTCGACCTTCTTGTACTCGCCCAGGTAAACGTTGCGAATGCCTTTACCGTTGTAGAAGTGCGAGTTGTGGGTGTTGTCGCTGAAGCAGTCATGCTCGTCTTCGGTGGAGTTGGCTTCCAGTGCGACCTTCATGCGCTCGCCCGCCAGTTCGCCGAGCGACAGGCTGCCCATGCCGAACAGCATCTTGCGCAGACCGTTGTCGGGCGAATCGGCGACCAGTTCGCTGCGGTAGTTGCCTTCTACGCCGTCCTTCCACTGCTCGACCATGTCGTTCAGGTCGCTGACCAGCAGGTCGGTGGCGGCTTTCAGGTAAGTGCGGCGGCGTTCGTTGTGGCCACCGGTAGCGCCTTCACCCACCAGGTAGTCGGTGTAGGGACGCTCGCCAGCACCCGGCTCGGTGCCATTGAGGTCCTGGCCCCAGAGCAGGAATTCGATGGCGTGGTAGCCGGTGGCGACGTTGGCCTCGGAGCCACCCAGTTCGTTCAGGCTGGCCAGCAGCTCGCCGTTGATTTCGCTGACGTCGATCTTGTCTTCACCGACCTGGATCTCGGTGTTGGCGATGATATTGGCTTGCGCGCCCGGGTTGCCCAGAGCGTGCTGGTAGTCTTCGGCCACGTAGTCGATCAGGCCTTCGTCCAGCGGCCAGGCGTTGAGCTGACCTTCCCATTCGTCGACCACCGGGTTACCGAAACGGAACACTTCGGTCTGCATGTACGGCACGCGTGCGGCCAACCAGGCTTCGCGCGCAGCTTTCAGAGTCGCTTCGCTGGGGTCGGCGAGCAGGGCGTCTACCGCGCTTTGCAGGGCCTTGCCGGTGCTCGCTGCGTCGCTGAATACGGCCAAGGCGAGATCGGCGTAATGATTGACCACGGCCTTCGCCGCTGTTTCGTCGACCTTCGCCGCAGTGGCTGGCGCCGTGCTCTCGGTGGCAGCAGCAGGAGCAGCTGCCTGGGTCGCGGGGGCTTTGTCTTCGCCGCAGCCAGCGAGGGAAATGGCGATGGCCAGCAGGCTGGCGGAGGCCAGAGGCATACGAATCATGGCGGGGTCCTTTGCATGTACGAAATGTGGACGGTACTCAGTAGTACCTGAAAAACTGCGACATAATGCAAATGTTTCGCATTATGTGTAAAGGCCATTATTTGTCGTTGTGCGGGATATCGCTATCGAGCCAGCTTGTTGCCGTTAGAATGCCAGCACCCGATTCGCAGTTCTGCATGGAGAAAACTGCATGAGCCTGACCGCTGTGATCATCATCGTTGTCCTCGTCTTGCTCGGCGCCTACGCGGTGTCGTTGTACAACGGGCTGGTACGCCTCAAGCATGGCGTGAGCAAGGCTTGGTCGAACATCGATGTGCTGCTCAAGCAACGGCATGACGAACTGCCCAAGCTGGTGGAAACCTGCAAGCAGTACATGCAGTATGAAGGCTCGACCCTGGAGCGGGTGATTGCAGCGCGTAGCGCCGTTGCCAGTGCTCGCGAACAACATGATGTCGGCGCTCTGGGCAAGGCCGAGAGTGGTTTGCGCGCGGGCCTCGGCCAGCTATTCGCGCTTGCCGAGAACTATCCCGAGCTGAAGGCCAACGACAGCTTCCAGCACCTGCAGCAACGCATCAGCGGCCTGGAAAATGGTATCGCCGACCGCCGCGAGCTGTACAACGAGGCGGTCAACCTCAACAACGTGCGCATCGAGCAGTTCCCCGATGTACTCATCGCGCGCATGTTCAACTTCCAGGCTGCCGAGTTGCTGGTGTTCAGCGAGGCGGAAAAAGCCGATGTAGATATGAAGTCGCTATTCAATTGAGCGTCAGCCGATGATGCAGGTCGACCCCTTCGGCTTCTTTTTCACGCTCACGTTCACTATCGGCGCCTGCCTGGGCGGCGCCTGGTGGTGCCTGCGGGGTTGGTCGCAGGCGCGCCATCTGCTCGACACGCCGACCTCGAAGATTCGCTCGGCGGCGCAGGGGTACGTCGAGCTCTATGGTGTGCTCGAAGCCCTGCCGGACATGCAGTTGCGCGGGCCACTGACTGGCAAACCCTGCCTATGGTGGCGCTTTCGTATCGAGGAATATCGTTCCAGCGGCAAGAAGCGCAGCTGGCGGGTAATCGAGAGTGGCGCCAGCGATGCCTGGTTACGCCTGGTCGATGGCACCGGCGAATGCCTAATCGACCCACGTGGTGCCGAGATTCATGCGGCGGTGCGTGACGTCTGGGAAGGCAACTTGCGGCACCCGCTGGGCCCGGCCAAGAGCGGATTGTTCGGTTTTCTCACCAGCGGTCAGCGTTATCGCTACTGCGAGGAACGCTTTCACGTTGGCCAGCCGCTGTATGCCATCGGCGATTTTCGCACCCGTGGCGCTGCGCAGCAGGGGTTCGACAGGCAGGCCGCTCAGGGCGAAGTGATCCGTGAATGGAAGGGCGATTACGTCGGCCTGCTGCGGCGTTTTGACAGCGACGGCAACGGCGAGCTCGACGAGCAGGAATGGAATCGCGTGCGACTGGCGGCGCAGCTGGAGGCAGAGGATCGCCATCGGCAAAAGGCATCCGAGCCGGCGCGGCATCACATGGCCAAGCCTGGCGAACGGCAGCCGTTCATCCTCTCCAATAGCGGTGAGGACGAACTGGCTCGCAGATTCTATTGGCAAGCCGCCGGTGGCGCCGTGCTGTGCCTAGCCGGTGCGTTGGCCACGGCCTGGTTATTCGGTGTGCAGAACTGGTAAGCCGGGGTGGCGGGCTCGAACAAAAACGCCGCGACGAATCGCGGCGTTTTTTGTGGCTGACGTTTAGAGCGTCGCGGCTGAACTCAGGCGGCGTGACTGCTTGAGGAACAGCGTCAAATCGCGCGCTAGCAGCGGCTTGCTGTACAGGTAGCCCTGACCCTCATGGCAGCCCTGGGCGATGATGTAGGCCTCCTGCTCGGCGGTTTCCACGCCTTCGGCGATGACTTGCATGCCCAGGCTCTTGCCCAGCTGAATGATGGCGCGAACGATGGTGGCGTCGTCTTCGTCTTCGAGCAGATCCTGCACGAAGCTCTTGTCGATCTTGATCTTGTCCAGCGGCAGGCTCTTCAGATAGCTCAGCGAGGAGTAGCCGGTACCGAAGTCGTCGATGGCGATCAGCGCGCCGGAGCGGCGCAGGCTGAGCAGGTGCTGGGCGGCGGTGCTGATGTCTTCCATCAGGCCGGTCTCGGTGACTTCCAGTTCCAGGCTTTTGGGCGGCAGGCGGTAGACCTGCATCAGATTGTTGACCACGCGCGGCAGCTCGGCGTGGTGCAACTGTACGGTAGACAGGTTGATGGCCATGCGCAGGTTGCTGAAGCCCTGATCGTGCCATTCCCTTAGCTGGCGGCAGCTCTGGTCGAGAATCCACTCGCCGATGGGAATGATGGTGCCGTTCTGCTCGGCCAGCGGGATGAACAGATCCGGCGCCACGAAACCATGCTGTGGATGTTGCCAGCGCAGCAGTGCCTCGACGCCGACCACGCGGTGGTCGCGGTAGTCTATCTGGGGCTGGTAGACCAGGTGCAACTGGTTCTGCGCCAGAGCATCGCGCAGATCCTTTTCCAGCTCACGGCGGCGGCGCATCTCGCTGTCGACGCTGGCGATGTAGAACTGGTAGCGATTGCGCGAACGACTCTTGGCCAGGGTCATGGTCTGTTCGGCTTTCTGCAGCAGCTTTTCGGTACTGTCACCATCTTCCGGGAACAGGGTGATGCCGATGGTGGCGCGCAGGCGCACTTCGTGCTGATCGAGCAGGAAAGGCAGCTCCAGGTCGTCGAGTACGCTCTGCGCCAGTTCGGCGGCTTCGTAGGGTTGTTCGATGTCGGCTTGAACCAGGGCGAACTGGTCACCACCCAGACGGGCCAGTGCGCCCAGGCGGCCGCTATGGCTGCGCAGGCGGTCGGACAGTGCGAGCAGCAACTGGTCGCCGCTCTGGTAGCTGAATTGTTCGTTGATGCCCTTGAAGTCATCCAGGCCGACGCAGAGCACGGCGACGCGGCGTTGCAGGCGGCCGGCATCTTCGAGAATCTGATCGAGCTGCTGTTGCAGTTGCTGGCGATTGGGCAGGCCGGTGAGGAAGTCGTACTGAGCCATGCGCAGCAGGCTGTTCTCGGCCTCCCGGCGCAGGTGGGTGTTGCGCTCGATGGAGGCCAGCAACTGGTTGGCGGTGTTGATCCACAAACCCAGCTCGTTCTTCTCGTTGCCCTTGAGCATGGGCAGCTTGTGTTCGCTGGGGCGATCCGGGTTGATGTTGGTGAGGTGCTCGATGATCTTCGACAGCGGTTTGGTCAGCAGCCAGTGATAGACCAGATAGAGCACCAGGCCCATGGCCATGGCGCGCAACACGCCGGAGATGAAGATGATCACCGAGTTGGTGACGAAGCTCTCGCCATAAGGGGCCGTGTCGAGCGTGATGTTGAGGTCGCCGTAGTATTCGCTGTAGGGGCCTCGGCCGACCAGTTTGATAGAGAACTGTTGCTCCTGGCCAAGAATCGGGTCGGTCAGCCAGCGTGTCGGCATCTGTGCCAGGTCGCGGGATTTTTCCGCCAGCATGGGCTCGTTAGGGTGGCCGATGGAGGCGTGACGCACCGATTCGTGCTGGAACAGCCCCTCGATCACTTGCATGCCCATCTCGCGGTCCAGGCTGTATACCGCCTGGGTCGAAGGGTCGCGGAACATGCCGAGGATGCGATGGGCATCGTTGACCACCGCCTGACGTGTCTTGTAGGCGTCGAAGACAATCTGCGCACAACTCAATACCACTCCTACTACGAGTGCTGACAACAGCACCACGCGGAGCAACTTGAGTGACAAGCTGTTTTTCAATTCCAGCTTCAAAGGCATTCCTTATGTCGATGCTTACAGCGTCAGTCAGACGAGAGTATTGGCAATCTAGGCCTGGCCGTCAAAGGGCCATCATGCCGGGTGGCACTATTTATCCCACAAGGAACGCTCCTGGTGCGAATCGCTGTTTGGAGGCCGACTCACTGCTCTGTGTCGGTGCGATTGCGCCGTACTTGAATACCTTTGGTCATATTGACCGTCCGTCGTTGTTACGCCTTTGACGCGTCACCTGCCGTCTGCTTGGCCGCTGGCACAAGAGTTGCGAAGGCCGGGCATCGACCGGGAGGGGATTCGTGATGAAAACGCTCGTGCTGTTGCTCGTCGCTGTCAGCTTTGCCCCACAGGCCCATGCTGCCAGCGAAGAGGCCGCCAATACGGCCTGGCTGGTGTTGGCCAGCGTGCTGGTGTTCTTCATGCAGGCGGGTTTCGCCCTGTTGGAGAGCGGTATGTCGCGGGCCAAGAACGCGGTCAACGTGATGATGAAGAACTACATGGACTGCTGCTTTGGCGGCATCGTGTTTTGGCTGTTCGGCTTCGGCCTGATGTTCGGTGCCAATGTCACTGGCTGGTTCGGCATGAGTCATTTCGCACCGAATGACGGCGAGCCCTGGGACTACACTTTCCTGCTGTTCCAGATGATGTTCGCCGCCACCGCTGCGACCATCGCCAGTGGTGCCATGGCCGAGCGCACGCGGTATGGCGCCTATCTGATCGGTGCGGTGCTGATCAGCGGTGTGATCTACCCGATATTCGGCAGCTGGGTGTGGGGTGGTTTGTACGGCGGCCAGGGCTGGCTGGCCAAGCTCGGCTTCATCGATTTTGCCGGCTCGACCGTGGTACACAGCATCGGTGCCTGGTGCGCGCTGGCTGGGATTCTGGTGCTTGGCCCGCGCCTCGGGCGTTTCTCACCTGATGGCAGGGCGCGTTTGATTCCCGGGCACAACCTCGGGCTGGTGGCATTGGGCGGCTTCATCCTCTGGGTAGGCTGGTTCGGCTTCAACGCTGGCAGCAACCTGGAGGTCAGCAGCAGTCTCGGGTTGATCGCCCTGAATACGCATCTGGCAGCGGTCGCTGGCGCGCTCGGCGCTCTGCTGGCGCAGCGCAGCACGGCCAGCCCGGTACTGTTGACCACTACGGTGAATGGCTCGATTGGCGGGCTGGTCGGCATCACCGCCGGCTGCGCCAGCATGGCACCGGGTTTCGCTTTGCTCAGTGGTCTGATCGCCGGGTTTGTCGTGGTCTACGGCATGCGTTTGCTCGATCGCCTGCAGCTCGACGATGTGGTCGGTGCGATTCCAGTCCACGGATTCGCCGGCATCTGGGGCACCCTGGCTGCGGGTCTGTTCTATCAGGGTGACCTGTTCAACTGGGAGCGTGTCGCGGTGCAGGCATTGGGCGCTGCGGCTGCCTTTCTCTGGGCCTTTCCGGTTGCCCTGGTGTTCTACTTACTGTTGGCCAAGACCATGGGGCTGCGGGTTTCGACCCAGCATGAGCAGCGTGGGCTGGATTTTGCCGAGCATGCTGAGGTCGGTTATCCGGAATTCAATCTGACGCAGACCTTCGACAGCGAGCAATGGTCGAGGAGGGGCTGAGTATGAGATTGAGCCTGCGTCGTCGCGCGATCTATACCGGCCTGGCCGGACACTTCTCGGATGAAGAAGTCTGGCCATTGCTGGCGCTGTGGGAGAACAAGTACGCGGAGCAGCCGCCGTTCGCTCTCAATGAGTTTCTCGCCGAGGTGGTGCTACGTACCGAGCGCAAGCTCGAACGCGCGCGCCTGTATCGTGAGTTGGTCGGCGCCCTGACGGGGCCACCCTCGCAACTGTTGCCTGACCCGGAGGAGCAACTGGCCGCCTGGCGACAGGGGCGCAATGAGGCCGTAAGGCAGGTGGCGACTCCGGATAGCGCCGCGCAAGCGACTTTTCTGGCCCTTAACCAGGCGTTGCTGGAGCAACTCGATGGCACGCAGCAGGCGGCGCTAAGGCGCTTTGCCGCCGGCAACCTGGCCGGCATGGGGGTGAGCTCCGAGCTGTCGACGCGCTTGCGTATCTGGTTGGAACAGGGTGGTGGCGACGGCATCGCCAATCTGGGGCTGGAGCAGCTGCGCAAGCTGTTGAACCTGCTCTATATCGGGCTCTGCGAGTTTCTCGGGCCAGTACGTGCCGATCGCGTGCTGAGTCAGGCGGTCAATCGTGTGGAGGGGCAGGGGGTGGAGTTCTCACCACGTCGACTGCTCTAGATAGCCAGTGTCAGAAACGAAAAACCCGGCCATCAAGGCCGGGTTTTCGCATTACGGGGCTGAGATTCAGGCCGCGTAGTTCTGGGCGACGAAGTCCCAGTTCACCAGGTTCCAGAACGCCTCGACGTACTTCGGACGCAGGTTGCGGTAGTCGATGTAGTAGGCGTGTTCCCAGACGTCGCAGGTCAGCAGCGGGGTGTCGCCGGAGGTCAGCGGGCAGCCAGCGCCGATGGTGCTGGCCAGGGCCAGGGAACCGTCAGCTTTCTTCACCAGCCAGCCCCAGCCGGAACCGAAGGTGCCAATGGAAACCTTGCTGAACTCTTCCTTGAACTTGTCGAAGGAACCGAAGGCAGCGTTGATGGCGTCAGCCAGGGCGCCGGTCGGCTGGCCACCGCCGTTCGGCGACAGGCAGTTCCAGTAGAAGGTGTGGTTCCACACCTGAGCGGCGTTGTTGAAGATGCCGCCCGAGGAAGTCTTGACGATTTCTTCCAGGCTCTTGCCTTCGAACTCGGTGCCCGGCACCAGGTTGTTCAGGTTCACGACGTAGGTGTTGTGGTGCTTGTCGTGGTGGAACTCGAGGGTCTCGGCAGAAATGTGCGGCTCGAGGGCATTCTTTTCGTAAGGCAGCGGCGGCAATTCAAAAGCCATGGTCTATCTCCTACTCAGGTCGTGTGCGGTATGCGCAAGGCCGATCACGGGCGGCCTATGGGCGGCGTCGAGTTTGTACTCTTTGCGCCGCAGACTCGGAATCATAGCACCCGGCCACGGCCATAACCACGCAACATCTGTGTGGGAAAGCCGGTGCCAGGGCCTCTGCAGCATTGGGTTCGACAAGCAGAGGCGCCAGCAGTTGCTTCTTTCGGCGCGCCCGTGCGCAAACGCCAATAGACCTTTAAAGTGCGCCGGCCTTCTTCCAGGCCAGATAACTGCTCACCAGCTCCGGGCCGAGTTCGCCTGGGCGGGCGTCGAGCACCGGTACGCCGTGGGCGGCCAGGCGCTCGTGCAGGTCGGCGCGGGCGTTGAGGTAGTCCAGCGTGCCGCAGTAGGCCAGGGCCTGATCGAATTGCTCTACGGGCGTCTGGCGCAGGCGGTCCAGCGCTTCCTCACGTAGGCTAGTGATCAGCACGCGATGCTGGCGCGACAGGCGACGCACGGCGGCGAGCAGGTCCTGATCGTCCTCATCGCGCAGGTTGGTCACCAGCACCACCAGCGAGCGACGGCGCTGACGCGCCAGCAGCAGATCGGCGGCGGCGCTGAAGTCGGCAGGTTGCTGGCTGGTGTCGAGGTCGTAAACGGCATTGAGCAGCACGTTCAGCTGAGCCGGGCCTTTGCCCGGCGCCAGGTAACGCGACTGGTTGCCGGCGAAGGTTGCCAGGCCGACGGCATCGCCCTGGCGCAGGGCGACGTAGCTGAGCAGCAGACAGGCGTTGAGCGCAGGGTCGAAGTGCGACAGTTCGTCGTCCTGGCTACGCATACGGCGGCCGCAATCGAGGAGGAAGACGATCTGCTGGTCGCGCTCGTCCTGATATTCGCGAGCGATGGGTGTGCGTTTGCGGGCAGTGGCCTTCCAGTCGATCTGGCGCAAGGTGTCGCCGTCACGAAATTCGCGTAGCTGGTGAAATTCCAGACCCAGGCCGCGACGCGGGCGTTGGCGCACGCCCAACTGACTCAGCCAGTCATCCACGGCCTTGAGCTGTGCGCCGTAGAGGCGCGCGAAATCCGGATAGACGCGGCTTTCACCTTCCAGCGGCAGCAGGCGTTTGGCCTGCCACAGGCGCAGCGGGCTGGGCAGCTTCAGCTCGCACAGGTCGAAATGGAAATGCCCGCGGACCAGCGGTTTCAGGCGATAGCTGGCCTGGGTTTGCTGGCCCGGGTGCAGGGTGATGCGTTGTGGCAGGAAGTCGAAGGCCATGCCTTCCGGCACATGGTCGAAGACCTCGATTTCCTGGGTTTGGGCAAAGTCATGATGAACGATCAGTTGCACCTCGCTCCAGCGCCCGAGCGGCAGATTACCCGGCAACACGCGCTCCAGGCGCGGTGATGGCTGACTACGCAGCCACAGGGCGTCGACAGCGGCGATCAGCAGCAACGCCAGCAACAGTCCCCAGGCCACTGGCATCAGGCTGTCTGCCAGGCGAATGCCGAGCAGGGGCAAGGCGCCGAGCAATACGGCAGCGGCAAACAGGCCGCCGAGCAGCCCGAGGAGCAGGCGCGAAGGTTTCATAGGCGCGGTGCCGGCACCTGATCGAGCAACTGTTGCAGAACCTGATCCACCGACAGGCCTTCGATATCCAGCTCCGGCGCTAGACGTACGCGATGGCGCAGCACGGCCAGGGCGCAGCTCTTGATGTCATCCGGCAGGACGAAGTCGCCGCCGCGCAGCAGCGCGCGCGCACGGGCGCCGCGTACCAGGGCGATCGAGGCACGCGGCCCGGCGCCCATGGCCAGGCCCGGCCAGCTACGGGTGGCGCGGGCCAGGCGTACGGCGTAATCGAGCACCTGATCATCCAGGGCCAGATCGCTGGCGATCTTTTGCAGCGCCAGCACGTCCTTGGCTTGCAGCAGGGTGCGCAGCGGGCTGACTTCGAGCATGTCGGACTTGGCCGAGCGGGTCACCTGGCGCACCATGTTCAGCTCTTCGTCCTGCTGCGGATAATCCATACGCAGTTTGAGCATGAAGCGGTCCAGCTCGGCTTCCGGCAGCGGGTAGGTGCCTTCCTGCTCGATCGGGTTCATGGTCGCGAGCACCATGAACGGCAGCTGCACGGGCAGGGCGCGACCTTCCAGGGTTACCTGGCGCTCCTGCATCACTTCCAGCAGGGCGGCCTGAGTCTTGGCCGGTGCACGGTTGATTTCGTCAGCCAGCAGCAGGTTGGTGAACACCGGGCCCTTGCGCAGCTTGAACTGCTCGCTCTGCATGTCGTACACGGCATGGCCAGTGACATCGCTGGGCATCAGGTCCGGGGTGAACTGGATGCGCGCGAACTCGCCGCCGAAGCAGCGCGCCAGGGCGCGTACCAGCAGGGTCTTGCCCAGCCCCGGCACACCTTCGACCAGCACATGGCCACCGGCGATCAGCGCGGTGAGCACATCGTCGATCACCGCGCTCTGGCCGATCACGGCCTTGCGCAGCTCGGCGCGCAGGGCCTGGGCCAACTGGCTGGCACGCTGGCGCTGCTGCGCTTGTGGGTTGCTCGGCGCGGCGGTCGGGGTTTCCTGCACCGGCAGGTTGTCGTTCTCGGGGATCTCGCTCATAGGGCATTCCTGAGGGTTTGCAGGTGGGCGACCTGGCGGGTGAAGTCACTGGCGGACAGGCGCTGCGGCGGCAGTGGGCGCATGGCCTGGCTGATGTTCTTGGCGGGCAGGCGGGTCAGGCGACCGAGCACTTGCCATTGTTCGGCGACGGCGAGTTTCTCGAAACCGGGGTGGCGGCGGCGTGCGCGGCGATTGATGTCCTGCTGCAGACCTTTGAGCAGGCTGTGCTGACCACTGCGACGGAGGAGGAAGTCGGCACTGCCGCGCAGGTGTTCTTCGAGCTGGCGACGGGCTCTGCTGGCCGGTGCCTGCAGTGGGCCATGGCGCACGCCGACGTGCCACAGGGTGGCGATGATCAATAACGCCAGCACCAGCAGCGCCAACGGGAAATGGCGCAGCAGCAGGCGGGCCAGGCCGTCGCTGTCGGCGTGATAGAGCAGGGTCACGGCGCTGTCCTGGCTCAGGTACCAGAGCAGCCAGGCGTGGTCGTATTCGTTGATGTTGCGGTTCTGCCAGATCCACGGATCGCTCAGTACGGTGATCAGACCATCGCCGTGGTAAAGCTGCAGCAAGTGCGTGGCAGAGTCGCTGTTGGCCCAGGCGTGCGCCCGGTTCTGCGCGTCGTACAGATGAAAATCGGTGTCGAAGTCGATGTAGGCCGGTGACTGCTCGTTCTCCAGGTAGAGTTTGGTGAGTTGCGGGTAGGCCTCGTGCTCTTGGTTTTCCGGCTCGGGCTCACTGGCTTCTTCGTCATCCAGGTCGTCACTCATGTATTGCTGGATGCCGAGCAGATCGAGTAGCAGGTCGCCGCTCTTGCCTTCCTCTTCGTCCCAAAGGCGTTCGGCGATGAACAGCAGGTGACCGCCATTGGCCGTCCATTGCAGCACGCGTTCGACCTGGCGTGGCGTCATGTTGCCGCGGTCTGCCAGCAGCATCAGGGTCTGACCTTCGCTGGGCAGGCCGTCCAGCACATCCAGGCCTTCGGCGCGGCGAGCGGCGATGCCCTGTTTGCGCAGGAAGTGTTCGGCCGCCAGGTAAGGGCTGCTGGCAACCTCGGGAGAAGGGCCGTGTTCGACAACGTCCTCATAAGGTTCGAGCTTGCCCAGCACATAACTGGCGAGCAGTCCCAGGCCCAGCAGCAGGGCCATGGCGAGGATGAAACCGGCGCGCCGACTCATGCTGCACGCTCCTGACCGAAAAGGCGACGCCAGCCCTGGCACAGGCCCTGGCGCAGTGACTCGTCAGGCAGGCGATGACCATAGGCCAGGACCTGCCAATGTAGGGTGAGCTGGCGACTGTAGTCTTCCAGATTCTGCTGCCCAAGACCGGCGACCAGATGTAGCACTTCGCCTTCGGTGTGCGACTGTTTCAGGGGCAGACGGTGCTCGTGCAAAAGCCGGCTGAGCAAGGCGCGGTAGAGCAAACCGAGTGCTGCGCGCGGCTGTTCGGCCCAGAGCCGTTCGGCTTCGCTGGCGACGTCATCGGGCAGTGTCTCCGGCGCCAGTTCCAGACCGAACAGCTGTTGCGGCGCGACCTGCCGGCGTCGTGTCGGCAGGCCGATACGTTCGCCAAAGGCCTGTAGCCACTCGCGGTAGCGCCACAGAACGAAGGCCAGCAGCGCGGCCAGCGCCGTCCACAGCAGCACTTCGAAGATCTGCGCGACGACATCCAGGCTTTTCCACCATTCGCCGAGCTTGAGCAGGTTCTTGAGCATATCGAGGAAGGCTTCGACGTCTTCCGGTTTGGGCTCCTCAGCGGGTTTTTCTTCGCCCAGGCGCCAGCGCGTGACGGTTTCGCGGTGCTGGAAGGGCGGTTCGTCGAGCAGCGCTGCGATGCTTTCACGCGCGGCCTGGCTGCTCAGCGGCTGCTGGAGCAGGCGTGGTGCCTCGGGGCCTTGCGGGTCGGCCTGCTCAACGTCTTCGCTGACGATTGGTTGCGTGTCGGCCCAAGCGTCGCCTGGCAGCTGCGTCAGCAATACGGCGCAACCGAGCAACAGGGCGTAGGCGCTGCCGGTCAGGCGTTGGCGCAGGCGGCGGAAGGTCAGCTCGATATCCCAGGCTTCCAGGGCGGTGCGGCGGTTGAGGTAGAGCGTGAAGCCGCAGGCGACGTAGACCGGCTCCCAGATGATCAGCAGTAGCACGTAAAGCAGGTTGGACAGGTGCTCCAGCCACAGCCATTGGCCACTGCTGGCGGCGATCATGCTTTCCCAGGTCCAGTTCAGCTCCACCTGTTGTGGCAGCATCAGATAGAACAGGGCGACCAGGCCCATCCACAGAGCGACTTCCAGGTGCATGCCCACCAGCGTCAGCCAGGTAGCGGCGGCACTGTCGCGCTGGCCGAGCACTACCAGGCGCTGGCTGCGCGCCTGCCCGGCCAGGCCCTCCAATTGCAACACGGGTAGATCGAAGCTGCGTGTCGGGCTCAGTCGGCGCCAGGTCAGGCTGGCCAGCAATTGTGGCCACAATAGTTTCGGCAGGGCCCGCAGGGATTGCTTCAGCGAGGGCGTATTGCCGAACAGGGCTTGCGAGAGGATGTACAGCGGCAGCCGTTCATAGGCGGGTTTGAGCCACCAGAACAGGAAGATGGCCCAACCCGGATACTGCCAGAGCAATGCGCAGAGCAGGGCGAACAGCGGCAGGGTGACCAGTGCCCAACTGGCCATCAGCAGGCCGGCATGACGACGGGCGAGCAGCACGCCGAGGTCGATGGCTTCCCAGGCACTGCGCGGACGGATGGCGACGCTGGCTTCAGTCAGTCGCATGCTGCCTCCGCCCGGCCAACAACAGATAACTCAGCACCAGCACCCAGAGCCCGGCACCGACGGCGTACTTGATGTTCGGGCTGGCGAAGGTGGTGGATGACCAGAACGCCTCGATGAAGGCGGCCAGCAGCAGGAACAGAATCACTCCGGCCACCAGTTGTATCGCCTTGCCAGCGGCCAGGCGCAAGGCCTCGCCACGGGGCAGGCGGCCGGGTGCTAGCAGTGCCCAGCCGAGCTTGAAACCGGCTGCGCCCGCCAAAGCGATGGCGGTCAGCTCGAAGGCACCATGACCGATGACGAAGGACCAGAACGGCTCGCCGTAGCCGATGCGCGTCAGGTGGCCGGCCACTGCGCCGATCATCAGGCCGTTGAAGAGCAGGAAGAACAGGCTGCCGAGACCCAGCAGCAGACCGCTGGCGAAGGTCTGAAAGGCGATGCCGATGTTGTTCATGATGTAGAAGCCGAACATCACCCAGTCGTCGCCCGAACCGCGTTCGCTGAAGCGGCCGAGACGTCGCGCGTCGGGATCGTACATGCCTTCCATTTCGCTGACCTGGTCGGGGCTGACCAGGCTGAAAATCAGCTCGGGATAGAGATAGGTCAGCAGCCCCATCAATCCCAGGCTGCCGAAGAACAGCAGGCTGGCCACGCACACGCTGCGCCACTCGCTGCGTACCAGGCGCGGGAAGCCGAACAGAAAGCGGATCATCTGCGCGCCAAGGTGGCTGCGATGGCGGTAGAACTGCTGGTGGCCGCGCATCGCCAGTTGCTGTAACTGGTCGATCAGGTGGCTGCTGTAGCCGCGCGCCTGAGCCAGCGCCAGATGCTGGCAAAGCTGCCGGTAGCTGGCGGCGAAGCCATGGTAGGACTGCGTTTTGGACTTGCCGCGCTCAAGCGCCTCGAGTTGGCTGTTGAAGGCATCCCAATCCGGCTGGTGGCGACTTTCGAACAGGCTCTGTTTCACGGTGCACTTCCCAGCAGGCCGCGTGCGATGCCGTTGAGGCGCGGTTCGGCCTGTTCGGCAGGCACTTGCAGTGGCTCGGCCAGCAGCGCCGCCAGTTCGGCGCGGCGCGCTGCGGAGAGTTGCCCGCCACGTTCGGCAAAACCGAGGACGGCGCGCTGCTCGTCAAGGTTGAGCGGGAAGGGCGCTGGCAGCGGCTCTGCGTCGGCGAGTAGCGGTTTGCTCAGTGGCGCATCGCGATAGACCACCAGCGTGCCGGCAGCGATATCGCCAAGGCGCTTGAAGGCCGGGTGGTTAAGGCAACTGATGATGCCCAGGGTGTAACCGAACGGCAGGATATCGACGAAACGCAGCAGGTTGCGTGTCAGCGATGCGGCCCAGCCAATGGGCGTACCGTCATCGTGCACCACGCGTAGGCCAAGCATCTGCTTGCCGGGAGAGCGGCCCTGGTTGAGCACCTCGAACAGCACCATGTACCACCAGGTCACGAGAAACAGCAGGATGGTGCCCAGGCCCATGCCGAACTGACCAAGCAGGCCGAGCACAATGAACGTCGCGCTCAGGATCAGGCCGCGAATGGCCAGGTCGATGGCGAACGCCAGGGCGCGCGGGACCAGCCCGGCTGGTCGCAGATGCAGATCGATACCTTCCGGCGTTTCGACCTGATAGCGAGTATCCAGGGGCGGCAGTGGAGATGAAAAGCTGGCGCTTGAGCGTGAGGGCATCGGCGGACTGCATCAATGAAAGCCCGATGCTAGCGAGCAGCGGGCCACGAACGCAACCGGGCCAGCGAACTGGCCCGAGTCACGTCGGCTTATAAGGCCGTTGAAAACGTAGGCGAGGTAGGCAAGACAAGGCAAAAACGATCGAAAAAGCGGAGTTTACGTATTGTAAATGAGCATTTTGAGATCGTTTTTAACGCAGTATTGCCAACGCAGGTAGTTTTTCAGCGGCCTGTTATTGGGCGGCAGGCAGCACGCCAAAGATGGTGCGATACAGCACGCCCATGGCCACTACCATCAGCGGGATGCTCCACACCAGGCCGATACCCAGCGGGATGGCGCTGACCATGACGATCAGGCCGAGCACGATGAACAGACCGAAGACCTTGAACCAGTGCTGGGTGATGGCTTTGCGCGAGGCTTCCAGCGCCTGCCAGGGCGACAGGCCGCGCTCGACTACCAGCGGCACAGCCAGCAGGTAGGCCACGCCCAGATAGATGCCGGGGATCAGCAGCAGGATCATGCCGAGGTAGATCAGCAGCATCATCACCACGGCGGTGATGATCAGCGGCACGGTGCGGCCGAAGTGGCTGAAGATTTCGTTGAAGTTCAGCGGTTGGTCGGCGGCGCGGCGAATGCCGACCATGTTGATGCCGGCCATAAAGGGGTAGGCCAGGGCCGATGCCAGTAGCGAAATCAGGATCTCGCCGATGAACATCAGGGCGATGCTATCGCTCAGCGCGCCGAAGATACCCACTACGCCGCCTAGGATGAACGTGGCGGCCAGCAGTACCACGTAGAACACCAGAAAGCCGCCGATGATGATGCCTTTGGTGCCTTTGACCTTGCTCCAGGACTCGCTCAGCAGGTCGCCGATGTTGAAGTCATAGCCGCGTGCCAGGGCTTCTTCGATGCTCGGTACCTGGTTGGACGGCACTTGTTGCAGGTTGCTGGTGGGGGCGGCATAGGGATTGGGGGTGATTGCGTCACTCATGGCTGCGTCCTTGTACAGAGTGGTAGAGAAATGCCAATGCTAATGGTTACAGCATTTTTCTCAAGTGCAGCGCATCCGCTCATACGGCACCTGTGCGCTGGTTCATGCTTTTACCGGCGGCGGCGAGGCCGGAGGTGAATGATAGACTGGCGGCAATTTTGCCTTGGGTACGGAGCCGCCAATGACTTCCAGCATCTTCTGGTACGACTACGAGACCACCGGTATCAATCCGCGGTGTGACCGCCCGCTGCAGGTGGCGGGCATCCGTACCGATGAGGCGCTGAACGAGATTGGCGAGCCACTGAACATCTACTGCCGCCCCAGTGACGATATCTTGCCGCACCCGGCTGCCTGCCTGGTGACCGGTATCGATCCGCAGCGCCTGCAGCAGTTGGGGCTCGACGAAGGCGAGTTCATGACCCGCGTGCATGCCGCGCTCTCCGCACCGGGCACCTGTGGCGCCGGATACAACAGCTTGCGTTTCGATGACGAGGTGACGCGCTACAGCCTCTATCGCAACTTCTTCGACCCCTATGCGCGCGAGTGGCAGGGCGGCAACAGCCGCTGGGACCTGATCGATCTGGTACGCACGGCCTATGCGCTGCGTCCCGAAGGCATCGAGTGGCCTGAGGAGGAGGGGCGGGTCTCGCTCAAGCTGGAGCGGCTGACCCAGGCCAATGGCATCGATCATGGCCAGGCGCATGACGCGCTGTCCGACGTGCGCGCCACCATTGGCCTGGCACGGCTGCTGCGTGAGCGCCAGCCAAAGCTTTACGACTTTCTCTACCAACTGCGCAGCAAGCAGCGAGTGCTGGATCAGATTCGACTGCTGCAGCCGCTGTTGCACATTTCCGGACGCTTCTCTGCGGCACGTCATTATCTGGCGCCCGTATTGCCCTTGGCTTGGCATCCGCGCAACCGCAATGCGCTGATCGTCTGTGATCTGCAGGCCGATCTGTCACCCTTGCTGAGTCTGGATGCCGACACGCTGCGTAGTCGTCTCTACACGCGCCGTGAGGATCTCGCCGAGGGCGAGTTGCCGGTGCCGCTGAAGCTGCTGCACATCAATCGCTGTCCGGTCGTGGCGCCGCTTTCGGTACTGCGCGAGGTGGATCGACAGCGTTTGCAGCTGGACTGGTCGAGTTGTGAGCGTAATGTCGAAGTGCTGAAAAATGAACAGCCGCTTTGGCAGGACAAGTTAGCGGTGATTTACCGTGAAGAGGCTTTCGCGGGCAGTAACGACCCCGAGCAACAGCTGTACGATGGGTTTATCGGTGACCGTGACCGTCGTTTGTGTGAGCAGGTGCGTAACGCTCAACCCGACGCATTGGCCAACGACAAAAAGTGGCCATTCGATGATGCCCGGCTGCCAGAGTTGCTGTTCCGTTATCGCGCGCGCAATTTCCCCGCCAGTCTATCAGCAGCTGAATCGCAGCGCTGGGCAGAGTTCTGCCGGCAGCGTCTGAACGATCCGCAGTTCGGTGCCCCCAATACTCTGACGCAATTTCACGCAACGTTGGAGCAGTTGCGCGCTGACTGCAGCCCAAGCCAATTGCAACTTTTGCAGCAGTGGCAGACGTATGCGCAGGCGCTGCAGGCACGTTTCGCTATCAATCCCGCAGGCGTTTAAAGCGGGCAACATGCACTGAGGCGATGGCCTTTTTTGTGCGCGGTAAGAAAAACAGGGGGGCGGGAACTTCTCGCTCCTTCAGCATTACTGCTAATGCAAGCAATTACCTGGAGCGGCTACTTCTGAAAAAACATCGGCAATAAAAAACGCCAGCATGGCTGGCGTTTTGGGTGTCGCTCAGGAGTTAGCCCAGCAGAGTGGCCCAACCTTCGACGACGTCGGCGCCCCACTTGGCTTTCCACTCTTTCAGCGTCTTGTGGTTACCGCCTTTGGTTTCGATCACTTCGCCGCTGTGCGGGTTCTTGTACTGCTTGACCTTGCGTGCGCGCTTGGCAGCAGCAGGCTTGCTGGCGCGTACGCCTTTAGCGCTTTTGGCTTCAGGGTCGAGCAGGGCGATGACGTCACGCAGCGACTTCTGATATTCGCCCATCAGGGTGCGCAGCTTGCCTTCGAATTCCAGCTCTTTCTTCAGCTTGTCGTCTTGCGACATGTTCTTCAGACGCTCTTGGAGCTCTTTGATGCTTTCTTCGATGTTGCGGTATTCGTTGATCAGCGACATGGGCATTACCTTGGCGTGAATAAATCTGTGGTAGTCAACAGTGATCCAATAATAGTCACGCACTTATAACAAGTAAACAGCAGGCCACAAAATTACCGAAATGCAATGCAACCCTATGTGTCGCTCAGGCCTAAATTAAATCGGCAATTGCAACTAGGGCATGAAGTTTTCCGTGCGCTCAAATAGTGCGCTTTCTGGGTGCTCAGTCGCGGGCTGTTGCAGGTGCGTGGCTGCTGCAGTTTTTTCGCCATATCGTTAGAATGGCCGACTTTTGCGCCGCCATTGGGGTTTTAGTTATGCGCACGTTCAGATTAGTCATCTCCTGCCC
The DNA here is from genome assembly GCF_003935465.1 of Pseudomonas sp. o96-267. Classification (NCBI taxonomy): domain Bacteria; kingdom Pseudomonadati; phylum Pseudomonadota; class Gammaproteobacteria; order Pseudomonadales; family Pseudomonadaceae; genus Pseudomonas; species Pseudomonas sp. o96-267. The sequence goes on along the minus strand of NZ_RHQP01000055.1, from coordinate 927 downwards.
TGACCGCGTCGGTATCGTTGCCAAAGTCAGTAATTTCCTTGCCACCTATAACGGCTGGATTACCGAAGCCAGTCACCACTCCGACACACAGAGTGGCTGGTTCTTCATGCGCCACGAAATTCGTGCCGACTCGCTGCCGTTCGATCTGGATGGTTTCAAGCAGGCGTTCTCGCCGATTGCCCGTGAGTTCTCCATGGAGTGGCGTATCACCGATTCGGCGCAGAAAAAGCGCGTGGTGCTGATGGCCAGTCGCGAGTCGCACTGCCTGGCCGATCTGCTGCATCGTTGGCACAGCAATGAACTCGACTGCGAGATTCCCTGCGTGATCGCCAATCATGACGATCTGCGCAGCATGGTCGAGTGGCACGGCATTCCGTACTTCCATGTTCCGGTCGATCCCAAGGACAAGGCACCGGCCTTCGCCGAGGTGGAGCGGCTGGTCAAAGAGCATCAGGCCGATGTCATCGTCCTGGCGCGTTACATGCAGATCTTGCCGCCGGCGCTGTGTGCCGAGTTCTCTCAGCGTGTGATCAATATTCACCACAGCTTCCTGCCCTCGTTCGTCGGCGCCAAGCCCTATCACCAGGCCTCGCTGCGTGGCGTGAAGCTGATCGGTGCAACATCTCATTACGTTACCGAAGAACTGGATGCCGGCCCGATCATCGAACAGGATGTAGTCCGCGTGACTCACCGCGACGACATCGAGGAAATGGTGCGCCTGGGCAAGGACGTGGAGAAGATGGTGCTGGCGCGTGGGCTACGCTATCACTTGGAAGACCGAGTGCTGGTGCACGACAACAAGACGGTGGTGTTCGACTGATCTTGCTGTGTGGGCCGGCCCGATGCTCGTGAGGGTGTACGAATTTTTGTGTAACCGACTCATGAGCGACACTGTCGCTCCGAACCGGAGACACCATGAGCAAGACG
>NZ_RHQP01000054.1:5919-19933 GCF_003935465.1 Pseudomonas sp. o96-267 | reverse complement strand
CCCCTCCCCGCGCGCTCCTCCCCGCCCTCCCTCGCCCCCGTCGTCCAACCAACCCACCCCGCCCGTCCCCCTGCCCCCGCCCCCATTCTCAAACCCCCACCCCCCCCCCCCCCCCCCCCCCCCCCCCCGCTACAGGTACTGCGTCAGACATGTATCAATCAAACCATCTTGGCAATCATCTCGCGAGCCTCTTGCTGCTGAGCATCGCTGCCTTCGGCAATTACTTCATCAAGAATGTCGCGCGCACCTTCGGTGTCGCCCATATCAATGTAAGCCCGAGCCAGATCCAGCTTGGTCGCGGTCTCATCGGTGCCGGACAGGAAGTCGAAGTCATCATCGCCATCCAGGTCACTGGACAGGCTACTAGCCGGCGCCAGCGGAGCTACTTGCGGCTCTTCGAAGTCAGTCGACAGCTGATCCAGCTCGGCGGTTACCTCGTCCAGCTGCGCGGCGAAGCTATCGGGAGCAACAGTCGGCTGAGCCAGCGTTTCGTCTTCGAGCGAGAGATCGAAGTCAGCCGGCAGATCAAGCTCACCAGATGACTTATCGTCAGCCAGATCGAGACTCAGATCGGACAGGTCGTCGGCCGGCTGGCTCAGCGGCGCATCGTCATCGAGGCTCAGCAGGAAATCGTCAGCTTCGTCGCTGGCTGCCGGAGCCGGCTCATCCAGATCCAGACTGAAGGCGGACAGATCGTCGGCCGGCTGGGACAGTTCGACCTTGTCATCATCCAGGGCCAGATCGAAGCTCAGATCGTCATCAGCAGAAGCCGGTGCGACGGGCTCATCGACCAGACCGAAGTCCAGATCATCGTCCAGCGACAACGGCGCTTGCTCAGCCTGGGCGGACTGAACATCACTCTCCAGATCAGCTTCCAGGTCGTCGAGGCTCAGGTCGAAAGCATCATCCAGATCGCCACCAGTGGCGGTAGGCGCCTCTGCAGCTGGCTCATCCAGGCTGAGGTCATCCAGGCTGAACTCGCTCATGTCGTCATCGGCGGAGGTAGCCGCGGCCACCGCACCAGCTCCTGCAAAGGCAGCGATCGCCGGATACTTGGACTTCAGCTGCTCGGCTTCTGCATTAACACCGCCGATCTCGCGCAGCTCGTTATCCTGACGGGCAAAGCCTTCACGGTCACCCAGCTCGGCGTAGACCTCCATCAGTTTCAGACGCAGATCAGCACGATGCGGCTCGTCGTTGATCGCGTTTTGCAGCAGCTCGGCCGCCTGGTTGAAGCGCCCGTATGCAATGTAGATATCTGCTTCACCCAGTGCGTCGCCGGTCTGCGCCGTCACGCGTTCCTCGCCAGCGGCTTGGGCTGCTTGGACAGGCTCGTCGTCGAGACCTGCGAAGCTGTCTTCAGGCATGTCCAGATCGGAGGCGAACGCCTGATCCTGGGACAGTTCGTCAGCCAGTTCATCTTGCAGCTCGGACTCTTTCTGAGCGTTGCGGCGCGACAGCGCCATGAGGCCAACCAACAGGAGCAGAAGCGCACCACCACCCGCCAGGCCCAACGTCATTGGGTTGGCCATCAGGTCATCAATGAAGCTCTGCGGGGCTGGGGCTGGGGCTGGGGCTGGAGCCGGTGCAGGCGCTGCAGGCTTGGCTGCTTCGACAGGCTTGGCTGGGGCGGCCGGTTCAACGGCAGCAGCCGGCTCAGTGGCCGGCTGTTCGGTCGCGGCGGCGCTGTCCTCGACAGGCGCAGCCGGTTCCTCGGAATAGTTGTAGTCAGGCGCCGCCTCCTCAGGCGGCGTAGTCGGCGGCGTTGCCGCTTCCGCAGCGGGCGGCGCGGCTTCAGGCGCCGCTGCCGGAGTTTCCACAGGCGGCTCTTGCACTGCATCAGGAGCAGGCGCTGCGGGCTCTGCCGAGAGTTCAGCCTGCAACTTGGCCAGTTGACTGTCCTTCAACTCCATCAAACGCTGCAGCTTGTCCAGCTGACTTTGCAGATCACCTACACGGCTCTGCAGTTCGGCGTTCTCACGACGGGTCGAATCAAGACTTTCCTGGGTCACTGCCAGTTTGTCGGCCAATGCCTTGCTACCCGCCGAACCCGTATCGCTACCGCGAGTGGACTGACCTGCTTCCGCAGCAACCAGCTTCAGGCTGTCGCTCGCCTCTGCAGTCGCAGGTGCGGCGCCAGCAGTGGTACGGCGAGTGGCATCCAGTTGACGCGAGGCCACAGCGCGACCCTCACGCCAGGCGGCATTCTGCTCGGCGACCTGGGCGACCGCTTCGGCATTGCTGCGACTGCGAATCTGCGGTTCGTCCGGCAGGCGCAGCACCTGGCCGCTCTTCATGCGGTTGATGTTACCGCCGATGAAGGCATCAGGGTTCAGATCCTGGATGGCCAGCATGGTCTGGTTGACCGAAGAGCCACCACCGACGCGCTGGGCGATTTCCCAGAGCGTATCGTTGGCAGTGGTTCTGTATTCGTTACCGGCAATGGCGCGCGACGCCGGCGCCGGTGCAGCAGGACGCGGGGCCGGAGCGGGTGCTGCACTGCGCGGTACAGAAGCGGAAGCAGGAGCCGCGGACGGGCGCGGTGCAGGCGCGGCGATGGGCAGTTGCGGCGCAGCAGCTACGGTAGTTTGCGGAGAGTAAAGCGGCGGATCGAGCAGCAGGGTGTACTCACGCAGCAACCGACCATTCGGCCAAAGCACTTCCACCAGGAAGTTGAGGTAGGGCTCACGCACCACCTTGCTCGAGGTGACGCGAATCACGCTCTTGCCGTTGGGCTTCAATACGGGAGTGAATTTGAGATCAGTCAGGAAGTACTGGCGGTCGACACCAGCCTTGACGAACTCTTCAGGGGACGCGAGATTCGGAATCACCTCGTTGGAGGCCAGATCGCGCACCTCCAGCAGTTCGATTTCCGCTACCAACGGCTGATTCAGCGAGGATTGCAGGGTAACTTCACCCAACCCCAGCGCATGCGCCATACCGGAAGACAGCGCGGAAGCGGCTGCGATTGCCAGCACCAGTTTGCGAACCCGAACCATAGCGTTATCCCTTGTTTTATCTTTTTTCTCGGCATGCGAGAGGGTCTTGAGAACTGCTGCCTGCCTCCGCTCTACGAGCGGCTCCCCATTCAGCAATCAACTCAGCCAGTATTGCCAAGCTAGAAAGATTCTTCAAATTTCTAGGTAAGTATCTTTTACAGATAGTGTTTTATCAATAACTCAGCTATCTGCACAGCATTTAGGGCGGCGCCTTTTCTTACATTATCAGACGCAATCCACAAATTGAGTTGCCGTGGATCGTCCACGCCACCACGGACGCGCCCCACATAGACCTGATCCTGCCCCACCGCATCGCCCACTGCCGTCGGGTAGTCGCCTGCTTCAACCAACTCGATGCCTTGCGCCACCTCTAGCGACTGCTGCACGGCATTGATATCGATATCCGAATCAGCATACACGCCCAGCGCGAGACTATCGCCAAAGAACACTGGCACCAAGGCGCAGGTCGCGGCCACCGGAAGCCCAGGCAGACTCAACAATTGCTGAATCTCGGCGGCCAGACGCTTCTCCAATTGAGCATGCCCCTGGTCATCCACTTCGCCGACCTGGGCCAGCAGGTTGAACGCGATCTGTCGATCCACCGTCTTGGGCTCCAGCGGGCGCGCGTTGAGCAGCTCAGCGGTCTGCCGCGCCAACTCCTGCACACCGCTACGCCCCAGGGTGGAGATCGACAGCATCGCAGTCACCTGCAACTGCTGCGGCTGCAGTACAGGCTTCAGCGCCGCCAGCACCAGCGCGCAGGCAACCGCAGAAGGCGTCGCTGCACTGACGCACCAAGGCCGGGTCAATACTGGCAGGCCCGCGGCGCCAAGTTCAGGTAATACGCATGGCGCTTGCGCAAGCGGCAAAGCGGCGCTCAGGTCTACGATCGAGCAACCGGCGGCAATCACGCGCTCATGATGACTGCGCGTCACTTCAGGTCCCGCGGCAAAGAACGCCAGTTGTACCTGGGCGAAATCGAAGGCATCGAGCGATCTGACCCGCACCTGCCGACCACGGAACGACAGACTCTGCCCAGCCGATTCACTGCTGGCCAGCAGATGCAGGTCCCTCACCGGGAACTCACGCTCTTCGAGCAATTCGACCAGCGCTTCGCCGACGTTGCTGGTGGCGCCGATCACGGCGATATTGATGGACTGACTCATGAGCTGACCTAAGACGCAGAGGGAGCGGCACTGTAACTGCGCCCCATCGCCCAGGCAATCGACTTGCTCAGCCCTGAAAAGACAAAGCCCCTCTGCCGAAACAGAAGGGCTTTGTTTGACTCCGGATGTCCCGCCCGACGCTTAGCGCTCCAGAAGGATCCGCAGCATGCGACGCAGCGGCTCAGCAGCGCCCCACAGCAACTGGTCACCCACAGTGAACGCGCCCAGGAACTGCGAGCCCATGTTGAGTTTACGCAGACGGCCGACCGGAACGCTCAGGGTGCCAGTCACGGCAGTCGGGCCGAGGTCACGGATGGAATCTTCGCGGTGGTTCGGCACCAGCTTGACCCAGGGATTGTGCTGGCTGATCAGGCCTTCGATGTCAGCCATCGGCACATCCTTGTTCAACTTGATGGTCAGCGCCTGGCTGTGGCAGCGCATGGCGCCGATGCGCACGCAAATGCCATCTACCGGGATCGGGTTCTTGAAGCGACCGAGAATCTTGTTGGTCTCGGCCTGAGCCTTCCACTCTTCACGGCTCTGCCCGTTCGGCAGTTCCTTGTCGATGTAGGGGATCAGGCTGCCAGCCAGCGGCACGCCGAAGTTGTCGACCGGGAAGCCTTCGCCACGCATGGCCTCGGCGACCTTGCGGTCGATGTCGAGAATGGCGCTGGCCGGATCAGCCAGATCATCGGCGACAGCGCCATTGATCGCGCCCATCTGCTTGATCAGCTCGCGCATGTTCTGCGCGCCAGCACCGGAGGCGGCCTGGTAGGTCATGGCGCTCATCCACTCCACCAGACCGGCTTCGTAGAGACCACCCAAGGCCATCAGCATCAGGCTGACGGTGCAGTTGCCGCCGATGTAGTTCTTGGTGCCAGCATCCAGCGCCTGGTCGATGACCTTGCGGTTGACCGGATCAAGCACGATCACCGACTCATCATCCATACGCAGGCTGGAGGCCGCGTCGATCCAGTAGCCCTGCCAGCCGGCTTCACGCAGCTTGGGGAAGACTTCACTGGTGTAGTCGCCGCCCTGGCAGGTCAGGATCACGTCCAGGCCCTTGAGGTCGTCAATGCTGTAGGCATCTTTCAGCGCGGCGATGTCCTTGCCAATGGCAGGGCCTTGGCCACCGACATTGGAGGTGGTGAAGAACACCGGCTCGATCAGGTCGAAGTCCCGCTCTTCCAGCATGCGCTGCATGAGCACGGAACCGACCATGCCACGCCAACCGATCAGACCTACACGTTTCATAACGACTACACCTATATAAACAGCCCGCCGGAACCACCCCGGCGGGGCTGGGAAGATTACAGACTACGCAGCGCTTCGACTACTGCATCACCCATCGCGGCGGTACCGACCTTGGTCTTGCCCTCGGACCAGATATCACCGGTACGCAGGCCCTGATCCAGCACCAGGCTCACCGCTTTCTCGATGGCATCGGCGGCAGTGACCTGGCCGAAGCTGTAACGCAGCATCATGGACACCGAGAGAATGGTGGCCAGCGGGTTGGCGATGCCCTTGCCGGCGATGTCCGGCGCGGAGCCATGGCACGGCTCGTACATGCCCTTGTTGTTGGCGTCCAAGGATGCCGACGGCAGCATGCCGATGGAACCAGTGAGCATCGAAGCTTCGTCAGACAAAATGTCACCAAACATGTTGTCGGTGACCATCACGTCGAATTGCTTGGGCGCACGCACCAGTTGCATGGCGGCGTTGTCGACGTACATGTGGCTCAGTTCGACGTCCGGATAGTCCTTGACCACTTCCTCGACCACGGCGCGCCACAGCTGGCTGGAGGCCAGGACGTTGGCCTTGTCCACCGAGCACAGTTTCTTGCCGCGCACGCGGGCCATGTCGAAACCGACCTTGGCGATACGACGGATTTCGCTCTCGCTGTACGGCAGCGTGTCATAAGCCATGCGCTCGCCGTTCTCAAGTACCTTGCTCTCGCGCGGTTGACCGAAGTAGATGCCACCGGTCAGCTCACGCACGATGAGAATATCCAGGCCGGCAACCACTTCCGGCTTGAGGCTGGAAGCCTCGGCCAGTTGCGGGTAGAGGATGGCCGGACGCAGATTGCCGAACAGGCCCAGTTGCGAACGGATCTTCAGCAGGCCGCGCTCCGGGCGAATGGCCGGATCGATGGTGTCCCACTTCGGCCCGCCTACGGCGCCGAGCAGCACGGCATCGGCAGCCTTGGCGCGCGCCAGGGTTTCGTCGGCCAGCGGCACGCCGTAACGGTCGATGGCGGCGCCGCCCAGGTCATCGAAGCTCAGCTCGAACCCCAGGGCGTACTTGTCGTTGGCCAGGTTCAATACCTTGACCGCCTCGGCCATGATTTCCGGGCCGATACCATCACCTGGGAGAACCAGAATCTGCTTGCTCATCGCATCCTCTTCGAACCGTAGGGTGCGCCGTGCGCACCACTTAAATAGTTTTAAATCAGGCGCGCACAGCGCACCCTATCGAACGCCTTACTTGATCGCGCCGAACAGCCAGGGGCTGCTCTGCTGATAACCGACCTCGAACGCCTTGATCGCTTCCTGATCCTGCAGAGTCAGACCGATGTCGTCCAGGCCATTGAGAAGGCAGTGCTTGCGGAAGGCGTCGACTTCGAAGCTGTACTGCACGCCATCGGGACGGGTCACGGTCTGCGCTTCGAGGTCGACGGTCAGTTGATACCCTTCGGTGGCCTCGGCCTGCTCGAACAGCGCATCGACCTCTTCATCCTTGAGGATGATCGGCAGCAGGCCGTTCTTGAAGCTGTTGTTGAAGAAGATGTCAGCGAAGCTCGGCGCGATCACGGTGCGGAAACCGTACTCGTCCAGCGCCCAGGGTGCGTGCTCACGCGAAGAGCCGCAGCCGAAGTTCTCGCGCGCCAGCAGCACACTGGCGCCCTGGTAACGCGGGAAGTTGAGCACGAAATCCTTGTTGACCGGGCGTTTGGAGTTGTCCTGATTCGGCTGACCGACATCCAGGTAACGCCACTCGTCGAACAGGTTGGGGCCGAAGCCGGTGCGCTTGATCGACTTCAAGAACTGCTTGGGAATGATCTGGTCGGTGTCGACGTTGGCGCGATCGAGCGGGCAGACCAGGCCGGTGTGTTGGGTGAAAGCTTTCATGTGCGGTCTCCTCAGGCCTGGATCAATTCACGAACGTCGATAAAGCGGCCGGTCACTGCGGCAGCGGCAGCCATGGCCGGGCTGACCAAGTGGGTACGACCACCAGCGCCCTGACGGCCTTCGAAGTTACGGTTGGAGGTGGAGGCACAATGCTCGCCGCTGCCCAGTTTGTCCGGGTTCATCGCCAGGCACATGGAGCAACCTGGTTCACGCCATTCGAAACCGGCTTCGATGAAGATCTTGTCCAGGCCTTCCGCCTCGGCTTGCGCCTTGACCAGACCGGAGCCCGGCACCACCAGCGCCTGTTTGACGGTGGCGGCGACCTTGCGGCCCTTGGCTACCTCTGCAGCGGCGCGCAGGTCTTCGATGCGCGAGTTGGTGCAGGAGCCGATGAATACGCGGTCCAGCTGGATATCGGTGATCGGCTGATTGGCAGCCAGGCCCATGTACTTCAGCGCACGGGTGATCGAATCCTTCTTCACCGGGTCGGCTTCGACGGCCGGGTCCGGCACGTTCTGGTCGACGGCCAGGACCATTTCCGGCGAAGTGCCCCAGCTGACCTGCGGCTTGATGTCTTCGGCTTTCAGCTCGATCACGGTATCGAACACCGCATCGGCGTCGGACACCAGGTTCTGCCACTGCGCCACGGCCTTGTCCCAGTCGCTGCCCTTGGGCGCGAACGGACGATCCTTGACGTAGGCAATGGTCTTCTCGTCCACCGCCACCAGGCCGACACGAGCACCGGCTTCGATGGACATGTTGCAGATGGTCATGCGTCCTTCCAGGGACAGATCACGGATCGCGCTACCGGCGAATTCCAGCGCATGGCCGTTACCGCCAGCGGTGCCGATCTTGCCGATCACGGCCAGGACGATGTCCTTGGCGGTGACGCCGAACGGCAATTTGCCTTCGACACACACCTGCATGTTCTTCATCTTCTTGGCCACCAGGCACTGGGTGGCGAGCACGTGCTCGACCTCCGAGGTGCCGATGCCGTGGGCCAGTGCACCGAAGGCGCCATGGGTGGAGGTGTGCGAGTCGCCGCAGACCACGGTCATGCCCGGCAAGGTAGCGCCCTGCTCCGGGCCGACCACGTGGACGATGCCCTGACGCACGTCGTTCATCTTGAATTCGAGGATGCCGAAGTCATCGCAGTTCTCGTCCAGGGTCCGTACCTGGATACGCGAGACCTCGTCGGCGATGGCTTCGAGGCCCCCCTGACGCTCAGCCTTGGTGGTCGGCACGTTGTGATCCGGCGTGGCGATGTTGGCGTCGATGCGCCATGGCTTGCGCCCGGCCAGGCGCAGGCCTTCGAAGGCCTGCGGCGAGGTCACTTCATGGAGGATGTGACGATCGATGTAGATCAACGAGGAACCGTCATCGCGACGTTTCACTTCGTGCATTTCCCAGAGCTTGTCGTAGAGCGTCTTGCCAGTCATCAGCCTTACCTCATCAGCGCCTTTTGAGCACATCCGTAAACTGCCTGCGTTATCACCGCCCGGCGTCAGAAGTGCACCTTTCTATGCCTGGGCAAAAATGGCCCTTCGGCTTATGGGGAGAATGCTATGGCCAGGCACGAAATAACTCAAATTCATATTTTTTATTCAAAGGATTCCGAAGAGGAATGTATGCTCAGGGCATCATTATTTACCCGGAGCGCCCCATGGATCTGGCCAACCTCAACGCCTTCATCGCCATCGCCGAGACGGGCAGTTTTTCCGAAGCCGGCGAGCGCCTGCACCTGACCCAACCCGCCGTGAGCAAACGCATCGCCGGCCTGGAACAACAGTTGGGCGTACGCCTGTTCGACCGCCTCGGCCGCGAGATTGGCCTGACCCAGGCCGGTCGCGCTCTGCTGCCGCGCGCCTACCAGATTCTCAACGTGCTGGACGATACCCGTCGCGCGCTGACCAACCTGTCCGGTGAAGTCAGCGGCCGTCTGACCCTGGCCACCAGCCACCACATCGGCCTGCACCGCCTGCCCGCCCTACTGCGCGCCTTCACCCGCGCCCACCCGCAGGTAGCGCTGGACATCCAGTTCCTCGATTCGGAAGTGGCGTATGAAGAAGTGCTGCATGGCCGCGCCGAACTGGCGGTGATCACCCTTGCCCCGGAAACCCGCGAACCGATCCGCGCCATCGCCGTGTGGGACGACCCATTGGATTTCGTCGCCGCACCGGAACATCCGCTGGCCCGCAGCCAAGTGATCAGCCTGGCCGACGTGGCGCAGCATCCGGCCGTCTTTCCTGGCGGCAACACCTTTACCCACCATATCGTGCAGCGCCTGTTCGAAGCCCAGGGTCTGACACCCAATATCGCCATGAGCACCAACTACCTGGAAACCATCAAGATGATGGTTTCCATCGGCCTGGCCTGGAGCGTGCTGCCGCGCACCATGCTCGACGAGCAGGTCGCGCGCCTGCCGATACCGGGCATCCAGTTGACCCGCCAGTTAGGCTACATCCTGCATACCGAGCGCACCCTATCGAATGCCGCACGGGCATTCATGGATCTGCTCGACAGCCAGCGGGATGATCTTGCATAGGCATCCGAACTGAGACTAACGTGGTGACATAACTACAAAAACATATCTACATGCCTTTAACGCCCGCCCCGCGCATCGCGCACTCCAGAGGAAGGTACGGCCATGGCCAGATCGACTGACCAGACCCCGCCCCTGCCACACATACCGGCGATGGACCCCGCCGAATTCGAGCAGACCTGGCAGGATGCGCCACGTTTGCTAGCCGCGCTGAACGGCGCCCATCTCGGCACCTGGTATTGGGACATTCGCAGTGGCCAGGTCAACTGGTCTCGCGGCGCTCAGGCCCTGTTTGGCCTCGACCCCAATCGCCCGGTAACGCGCGAGCTGCATTACATCGAACTGATCCCTGAAGAGGAGCGCGCCGAGGTCTTGGCGAAATTCAACGCCATCCTCAAAGGCGAGCAGATCGCCAATGCCTTGCGCCATCGTATCCGCTGGCCGGACGGCAGCCTGCACTGGCTGGAGATTACCGGCAGCCTGCAGTACGAGGCCGACGGCCGCCCGCGCATGTTCGGAGTGATCCGCGACATCAGCGCCCAGCAAGAGCGCGCCGAGGCCCTGCGTGCGTCCGAGGAGCGCTTCGCCAGCCTGTTCCGTCTGAGTCCCGACATCATGATGCTGGTGCGCTACGACGACAGCGCGATCATCGAGATCAACCAGCACTTCACCCAAGCCTTCGGCTGGACGGCCAGCGAAATTCTCGGCCGCCACACCCACGACCTGAACCTCTGGGTCCACGCCAGCCAGCGCGATCAGCTGCGCCAGCAGGCCCCGCAAAGCCGGGAACCGGTGATCCAGGAAGTCCAGCTGCGCACACGCAGCAGTGCGATTCTCGACGGTGTTCTATCGAGCCAGTACATCGAGTTGCAGGGCGAACGCCTGATGCTCTGCACCTTCCTCGATACCAGCGAACGCAAGCGCGCAGAAAATGCACTGCGCGCCAGCGAGGAAAAGTTCGCCAAGGCCTTCATGCACACCCCCGCCGCGGTGGCCATCACCGACCGGGCCAGCGGCCGCTTCATCGAGGTCAACCCGAGTTTCGAGCAGCAATTTGGTTGGCGCAGCGCCGAAGCCGTAGGCCACACCTCACTGGAGCTAGGCATATGGGCGGACCCCAGCGACCGTCAACGTATGCTCGACGCGGTACAAGCCGGGCGCCTGAACAACCTGGAGGTACGGCTGTTCAGCCGCGACGGTAGCGTCACCAGCAACTTGCTGTTCGGCGGCGAAATCGAGCTGAACGGCACCACTTGCCTGGTCCTCACCGTGCGCAACATCACCGAGCAACGCGCGCAGGAGCAGGCGCTCAGCGAAAGCAAGCAACGCTTGCGCCTGGCGCTGGACTCGGCCGACCTGGGCACCTGGGACTGGCACATTCCCAGCAGTCGACTGTTCGCCAGCGCCCGAGCATCGCAACTGCAGGGCCTGGAGTCACGACCGTTCGAAGGCGCCTTCCTCGACTTCTTCCGCCAGGTGCCGATGGAAGATCGACACCGCCTGCGCCAGAGTTACCAGCGCCTGGTCGAGGAGCGCCGCAGTCACTATCAGGTCACTTATCGCATACAGCTGGACAATGGCGGCCTGCGTTTTCTCGAAAGCACCGCCAAGCTGCAGCTCGACGATGCCGGTCAACCACAACGCATGGTCGGTACCTTGGTCGACATCAGCGAGCGGCTGCTGCGCGAGCAACGCCTGCAAGCCTCGGAAGAGAAGTTTGCCAAGGCCTTCCACTCCAGCCCGGACGCCATCACCATCACTGAACGTGATACCGGCCGCTATATCGAGATCAACGAAGGCTTTACCCGCATCACCGGTTACCTGGACTGGGAAGTGATCGGCCGCACGGTGCATGAGCTAAGCATCTGGGCCTACCCCGAAGAGCGCGTGCGCATGATCGAACACCTGACCCAGCACGGCCAGGTGCTGCATATGGAAATGCATGGCCGCCACCGCGACGGCGAATTACGCCTGGTCGACGTGTCCGTGCAACCCATCGAGCTCGATGGTGTACCCTGCCTGCTGCTCACCGCGCGCGACATCAGTGAACTGAAGCAGGCCCAGGCGCAGGTCCAGCACCTGGCCTATCACGATGCGCTGACCAACCTGCCCAACCGCGCCCTGCTGATGGATCGCCTCACTCAGCAGATCGCCCTGCTCAAGCGCCATGAACTGCGCGGCGCCCTGCTGTTCCTCGATCTCGACCACTTCAAGCACATCAACGACTCGCTCGGCCATCCCGTCGGGGACTCGGTACTGCGTCTGATCACCGCGCGTCTGGAAGCCAGCGTGCGTCTGGAGGATACCGTGGCACGCCTGGGCGGCGACGAATTCGTGGTCCTGCTTTCGGGTTTGGAGGGCAAACGCTCGGAGGTCACCCGCCACGTCCGCCAGGTCGCCGACAAGCTACGCCAGTTGCTCGCCGAGCCGATGCTGCTGGACGGCCACCGCCTGCAGGTCACGCCGAGCATTGGCGTCGCGCTGATTCCCGACCACGGCAATACCCCGGCGGACTTGCTCAAACGCGCCGATATCGCCCTGTACCGCGCCAAGGACTCTGGCCGCAATGCCATCCAGCTGTTTCGTACCACCATGCAGGATGCTGCCAGTGCTCGCCTGCGCCTGGAGAATGATCTGCGCCTGGCGCTGGCTCGCGGCGAATTCGAACTGCACTTCCAACCCCAGGTCGACGCCCGTGACGGTAAGGTAGTCGGCGCCGAAGCCCTGCTGCGCTGGCAGCATCCGCAACTGGGGCCGCAATCGCCGGCGCACTTCATCCAGGTACTGGAAGAAAGCGGCTTGATCGTCGAAGTCGGTGGCTGGGTGCTGGCCGAAGCCTGCCACTTTTGCTCGCAATTACTGGCTGGCGGCCTGGTCGATGGCGAGCGCTTCAGCCTCTGCGTCAACATCAGCCCCCGCCAGTTCCGCCAGCACGACTTCGTCGAGCGCGTAGCCAACTGCCTGCGCGACAGTCAGTTGCCCAACGCCATGCTCAAGCTGGAAATCACCGAAGGCATCGTCATTCAGAATATCGACGACACCGTCGGCAAGATGCTGCGCCTGAAGAAGCATGGCGTCAGTTTTGCCATGGATGACTTCGGCACTGGCTACAGCTCGCTGACCTACCTCAAGCGCCTGCCGGTGGACATGCTGAAAATCGATCAGTCGTTCGTACGTGATGCCACCAACGACCCCAACGATGCCGAGATCATCCGCGCCATCGTCGCCATGGCCCGCAGCCTGGGCCTGGCACTGATCGCCGAAGGCGTCGAACAGCAGGACCAGCTCGACTTCCTGCAAGCGCAAGGCTGCCACCTCTACCAGGGTTATCTGTTCAGCAAGCCGCTACCGCAGGAAGTCTTCTGCGAACTGCTGGGAAGGTAGCAGCCGTAACCTGGTAGCGCCCTCGGGGCGCACGGCACACCCTACCTGTCGCTTGAAACGAAGAAGGCGCCCCATGGGGCGCCTTCTTGATCAGCTAGCAGCTCAGTTTTCCAGCGCCGGACGCTGGCGGCCGATAGGAATGCGCTTGGCCTTGGCTTCTTCCGGCACGATACGCTCCAGCTCAACATGAAGCAGACCATTGACCAGGTTGGCGCCCTTGACCTCGATATGGTCAGCCAGGCGGAAGGACAGTTTGAAGGCACGCTGAGCGATACCCTGATGCAGGTAGCTGACGCTCTCGGCGCTGCGATCACGCTTGTTGCCAACCACGGTCAGCACGCCCCGCTCGACCTGCAACTCCAGGTCGTCATCCTCGAAGCCGGCAGCCGCGACCACGATGCGGTAGTGGTCTTCGCCGTGCTTCTCGACGTTGTAGGGCGGGTAAGAACTGCCGGCGTCATTGCTGCGCAGGGCAGATTCGAAAAGATCATTGAAACGGTCGAAACCGACGGACTGGCGGAACAGAGGGGCCAGGGACAGTACGTTGCTCATGAGTAATCTCCTGAAGATTTCAGCAAGTGTCATATCGCGGAACCCGACTTCGGCATCCCGCAGTCACTTATCTGAGGCCTGTCAGAGGAATTTCAAGGCATACCGTGGGAAGTGCTGTAGGAGCGGGGGGGGGGGGGGGGGAGGGGGGGGGGGGGGGGGGGCGCGCCCAAGGGGGTTTGTGGATCAAACGCCGGGGGCGCCCCACCCACCCCCAGTGAAATATGAACCCCGGGGCCCCCCGGC
>NZ_RHQP01000054.1:0-5909 GCF_003935465.1 Pseudomonas sp. o96-267 | reverse complement strand
ACACCCCCCCCCCACCCAGGCCCTCCCCCGCATAAGCTCCCCCGCGGCCTCTCCAGTAAACCCTCCCCACCCGGTGGTAGGGTCGGCGCCCCCCCCCCCCCCCCCCCAAAACCGCCCCCCCCCCCCCCCCCCGCTCCTACGGTGTTTGTTCAATCAACCTCTGGGGACGCCAAGCGAACCAGAGTTCAAATTCGCAGCCTGGCGCCCACTTCCCGTGAATTGCATCCAGACTAATAGACTTCAATCGGTCGACATAAGCAGCCGGTCGATACGCTCGCAATCCTGCTCGCGGCGAACTTCAGCGAACAGCGTAACAGCCTCTGGATAGGTGCGCGTGAGCATCGCCAACCATTGCTTCAGGCGCCCCGGCGCGTAGCGCGGCGCCAGCTTGCGCCGTGCCTGCTGCCAGAAATCGAGCAACAGCGGCTGCAGCTCGACCCAGCTCATTTCCTCGGGCTCCTCGCCGGCCCTGACGGCAGCGATCTGTCGCGCCAGCCCTGGCCGAGAAACCAGGCCGCGCCCCAGCATGATGTCATCCACGCCGCTGATCTCACGGCAGCGGCGCCAGTCGTCCAGCGTCCACACCTCGCCATTGGCGAACACCGGCACGCCGACCACCTCCTGCACACGCGCCACCCACTCCCAGTGCGCCGGCGGCTTGTAGCCCTCGACCTTGGTGCGCGCATGCACGACGATCTGGCTCGCTCCGCCTTCGGCCAGCGCCCGCGCACAGTCCAGCGCGCCCTCCTTGCCTTCGAAGCCCAGGCGCATCTTCGCCGTGACCGGAATCTCGGCCGGCACCGTGCGCCGCAATTCGCGGACGATGGCATGCAACAGCTCCGGCTCCTTGAGCAGCACCGCACCGCCACGCGACTTATTCACCGTCTTGGCCGGGCAACCGAAGTTGAGGTCGATCACCGGCGCGCCGAGCGTGCAGGCGAAGGCGGCGTTGTCCGCCAGGCACTGCGGATCGGACCCCAGAAACTGCACGCGCATCGGTGTGCCGGCCTGAGTGCGCGAGCCATTGAACAACTCGGGCGCCAGCTTGTGATAGGTGGCAGCCGGCAACAGCCGTTCGCTGACGCGAATGAACTCGGTGACGCACCAGTCGATGCCGCCGATGCGGGTCAGCACGTCGCGCAGAATCTCGTCGACCAGCCCCTCCATGGGCGCCAGGGCGATTTGCATGTGGTTGTCCGGAAAAATGGGGCGCACAGTGTATGGGCTGCATGAAAGGTCGTCGAGCGACGCTCAGGCAGGGCGAAAGACGGTATGCAAACAGCGTTCTGCGAAGCCTGAGGTATCGCGCCGATGGCGCCAGATAGGCCACACTGGCGCTTCATCACCTAGGGAAGCTCGCCATGCGTTATCTCGCACTGATCGTTCTGGGCATCTGCTGCTGGGGCGCCCAGGCTAACGAGGCGATGCCCAGCGGCATCGTCCCCATGCCAACAGACCCGGTTGCCGATGCGCCCGCGCGCCTGATCTTCAGCCGTGACACCAACGCGCCGAATGCCTGCGATGTGGAGCTCTACGTCAACCAGCAGGTAGTGGCGAAACTTGGCCCGGGTGACCACACCAGCCTGGACCTGCCCAGCGGCGAGCTGAGCGTCGCCGTGGCCATGTCGCCGGACGGCTATTGTGGAGGCCGTGGGCCGGATGTGGCGCAGTCCGTCATCCTCCGCCCCGGCGAAACCCGCAACTTCGCCATCATGGTCGAGCCGGAACAGGTATTTCTTGCGCCGGTGGATGACTGAGCAGCCTACAGCTCCAGCGGATAAGGCGGCGTCAGCGCCTTGCCATAGCCTTCGACGAACTCCGCCGGCATGCGCTTGGGGCGCCCGCTGGACAGTTCGATGCAGACGAAAGTGGTCTTGGCACGCAGCAAGGTAACGCCATCTTCCGGGCGCACCAGCTGGAAACGTCGATCCATCTTCAGGCGCTGATCGGATTCGACGATCCAGGTCGCCATCTGCAGATGCTGCCCTTCGTAGGCGCTGGCGAGGTAGTCGATCTCATGACGCACCACGGCCATGGCGCGATCCAGGCGGCGGTATTCGACCAGGTCCAGCCCAAGGAACTGCGAGTGCCGCCAGGCGCAACGCTCCAGCCAACTGACGTACACCGCGTTGTTGGCATGACCGAGGCCATCGATGTCGTCTGCGCTCACTTCGATATCGATGACGAAGGGGTCGGGCAACTCCCAGTTCATGACTCTACCTCCAGGTATGCAGCCTGCATGCGGCAAGCCGGGTGATCCGATTCCAGAATGCGGCTGCCTGCTTCCTCGGCGGCCAGTCGATCAGGTGCCGCATGATACGCCGCACGGCCTCTCCGTGCAGCGCCGAGCTTTCATCGTGCCATCATCGCGCGCCATAATGCAGCGCACTCGCACGAGAGCCCGAGAACGAGCAATTGACTGCCACCCTGCGCCTATTGATGCTTCTGCTGCTACCAGCACTGACCTGGGCGCAAAGCCTGCCGCTGCCGATTGGTCAGACGCAGACATTGCCCGGGCCTTACATGGCGTTCTGGGAAAACCCGGATGGCCGTGCCGACATCACCGATGTGCGCGCACTGCCCGACTCCGCCTGGCAAGCAGTGGAGCGGCGCGATGCCAGCTTCGGCTACAGCGGCAGCACCTACTGGCTACGCCTGGACGTACACAACCCGCACAGCCGCTCGCTGGGCTGGGTGCTGCTGATCGGCAATCCACTGCTGGATCAACTGGACGCCTACGGCCTGGACGGCAAACGTATCTACCGCGCAGGCGACCAGCGCCCCTTCGACTGGCGCTGGGTCGAGCACCGCCAACTGGTACTGCCTCTGCACGTAGCGTCTGGCGAACGCCAGCGCATTTGGCTGCGCATGCAAACCGACGGCTCGGCCAACCTCAGCGCCAGTCTGATGACCCGTGATGCGTTCGATCATCAGGAGCAGCGCAGCCTGTTGCTGCAGGGCCTGTTCTTCGGCGCCCTGATGGCAATGCTGATCTACAGCCTGAGCATTTTCTGCATCACCCGCGACCGCAACTACCTTTGGTACAGCCTGTTCGTCGCCAGCTTCAGTCTCTACCAGTTCATCCAGCTCGGCTTCGCCCTGCAATGGTTGTGGCCCAATGCCCTGGCCTGGCATCAACTGAGCTTCCCGCTCAGCTCCGCCCTGGCGACATTGTTCGGCATTCAATTCACCTACGGCGTGCTGGATCTGGACAAGGCCGCCAGACCTTATCGCTGGGTCGCCAATACGCTCAAGGCCTGCGCCTGGTTGGTGCTGGGCATGGCGCTGTTTGGCCCGTATTTACCCGCCCTGATCGGCAGCTTCGTGCTGGTGACCGCCTGCGCACTGGCCGCCTTCGTCATTACCCTGCTGCGCTGGCGCGGCGGTTACGCAGCCGCGCGCCTGTTCGCCCTGGGCTGGTTCGTGCTGATCGCCGCCAGCCTTGCCAGCATCCTCACCGGCACCGGACTGCTGCCCTACTCGCTGCTGACCCTGCATGCCCAGCAGATTGGCGGCCTGATCGAGATGACGGTGTTCTCCATCGCCCTGGCCTCGCGCATCCGCCAGGTGCAGCAAGCCGAACGCCAGGCTCAGGCCAAGCTGATCGATCAGGAGCGCCGCCTGCGCAGCGAACAGACCAAGCACCTGGAACTGCAAACGCAGATCAGCGAAAGCCTGGAACAGCGCGTACAGGAGCGCACCGCGACGCTGCAGGACACCCTGCAGCAACTGTCCAACGCCAACCTGCGCCTGGCCGAACTGAACCGACGCGACGGGCTTACCGGCCTGTTCAACCGCCAGACTCTCAGCGAAGAACTGGCGCGCGCCTGCGCCCGCGCCGTGCGCAGCCGACAGTCACTGGCAGTCCTGATGCTGGATCTGGATCACTTCAAGCAGGTCAATGACCGCTACGGCCACCTCGCCGGCGATGCCTGCCTGCGCCATGCAGCCCAGCGCATCCAGCAGCGCCTGCGCAGTAGCGACTTGCTGGCACGCTTCGGCGGCGAAGAATTCGTCATCTTGCTCGACAGCACCGATCTCACCGGCGCACTCGACCTGGCCGAACAACTGCGCGAAGAGCTCGCGCTCAATCCCTGCCTCTACCAACAACAGTCGATAGCGCTGAGCCTGAGCATCGGCCTGCATGCCGGCGTACCGAGCGAGCCGGACTGCGGCGAGCACTGGCTGGAACTGGCGGACCGCGCCCTGTACCGCGCCAAGGCGGGCGGCCGTAACCGTGTGGTCAGTTACGAGGCCAGGGCCTTCAGGGACGCCTGAGGCACTTGCTCCAACAACTCGAGTACAGCCTGCAAAAGCAGCGGATCGCTCAGCAGACGCTGATGCCCACCCGCCGGCAAGCGCAGCAACTGGCTGTCGAACCAGGCCTTGTGAATCAGATCGGCCTCGCCCACCGGCACCACCTGATCATCCTCGGCATGCACGATCAGCCCCGGCAGTTCCAGCTGATAACGCTGCACATCGAGATGCGCCGCGGGGATGCCCGCCGTCGTTTCAACGGCGCGAACGAAATGCGCTCGTGCCTCGGCCGGCAGCCCCATGAATCGAGCGAAACCGCGCAACAATCCGAGGATGCGGCTCGGCGCGGCAACGGTCACCAGCGTCTCGCAGCGTAAGCCCATTTGTGTGGCCAGCAGCGCGCTGGCACCGCCCATCGAGTGACCGATCACGGCCCGTAGCGGCGGCAACTCGCTGGCGGCCTCGAGCAATGCACGCGCAAACAGCACCACATTGGCTTCTCGTCCAGGTGAACGGCCATGAGCAGGCGCATCCAGTGCGATGACGCCATAGCCTGCGTCGACCAGACCGCGGATCAACAACGCAAACTGGGTTGGCCGCCCTTCCCAGCCATGCATCAGCAGCACGGTCGGCCCACTCCCCCAGCGCAGCGCCGACAAGCCAAAGCGCAGGGTGATGCGCTCGGCACTGGCCAGCAGCGGCAACTCCCAGTCTCGCGGCGGTTGCGTGCGTGGCGTCATGAAGCGCTCACGCAAACGGCTGGCGATCAGTTGCGGGGCGACTCTGCCCAGCGTTGCGTTGACACCTCGTACCCAGGTCATCTGGTTCATCACCCTCTCCTTTTCGCTCGATTTCAGACAACTGCTGCCTTGGCAGCACGCAACACCCGGTCGGACAACTCGCCTGGCCCCAAGGCCCGCGCCAGTGCCAGACCACCGATCATCAGCGCCAGGTCGGCCAGCGCTACATCCGCCTCCTCCGGCGCGGCGCGCATATGCGCCACCATCAACTCGGTGTGCTCAGCCAGGGCCTGACGAAAGCCCTCTGGCAAACGCGATATTTCCGCCAGCGAACTTGGTAGCGGGCAGCGCTCGTCAGCATTGTCGCGGTGCCGGCGCGACAGATAGAACGCTGCCAGCAACACCCGACGCTCCCGGCCCGTCATGCGCCGATCGATCTCTACAACGCGCCCCCGCCTGACGGCGAGCAGTTGGCGAAAGGCTTCGAGCATCAATGCGTCCTTGCTGGCGAAATGCGCATAGAAACCGCCCACCGTCAGCCCGGCTGCCGCCATCACTTCGGCCACGGCCGGGTCGCCCGGCCCACGCTCGGCGAGTACACGGCCAGCCGCGGCGATGATGCGTTGACGGGTTTCACGCTTGCGCTCATTCATGGCACTACCCTTTATATTATGAAAGCAATATTACGATCATCATATTAAATTGCAAGCCGCCAGCACGACCATTGGTCCGCGCTGCGGAAGCTCAGGTCGAGCACCGGATTTAAGGAGACGAAAACAAAAAGAGGCCACCTCTGAAGAGGTGGCCCCTGGGTTCCGCAAATGCGGCAAGAAAAATGGCGTCCCCTAGGGGACTCGAACCCCTGTTACCGCCGTGAAAGGGCGGTGTCCTAGGCCACTAGACGAAGGGGAC
>NZ_RHQP01000053.1:0-20212 GCF_003935465.1 Pseudomonas sp. o96-267 | reverse complement strand
ACGACTTGGACTGCTTGACTCGGCTGCAGCCCAAACGATCAGGGGCACAGGCCGGCGCGGCGCTCCTGTGCTGAGTAGTGCTGTGAAGCAGCTCAACGCTGGCCGACTGGCCGAGGTGGCTGCAAGCCCTGCAGCGCCAGCCAGTGGCGTGAAGGACAAGACGAAATCCAGCGGCGAAACGAGCCGTAAAGGGCTGGTGCCGGGGACTGATGAATACAACGACGCAGCTAGCAACCCGCAGAAGATCATCTACGAGGCGCTGCAGGCGATGTTTCCGGGGCGTGTGGACTGGGAGGTGCAGGGGCTGATACCGGGGCGTAAATTCCGCGCCGATATCAAGATCGGGCGCGTGGTCATCGAGATGGACGGCTTTGCTTTCCACAAGACCAAGCAAGCCTTCCAGAATGACCGTGACCGACAAAACCTGTACGTGGCCCACGGCTATTTACCGCTACGCTGCTACGCGGCACAGGCATTCCGGCCAGAGCTGCAGTCGGAGTTTCTTGAGGTTGTGCGCAGGACGCTGCAGCTTGCTGATGAGCTGGGTCAGCCCTGCCGATGAAGGGCTGAGTCCAAGACAAACCCGCAGACGTGTGGTTGCGCAGGCCGAATGTTGCCTACTTTGAGAGCGGCCCCGGTGCGGGGCCGCGATGCTTGTTCAAACTGCAAGCCGGTTCCCGGCGCTTGCCTTCTGTACTGACCTGTCATACAGGGGGATTTCGGCATGTTCGCCGCGTAGCTGCTCCGTGGTGTGGCCGAGAATCTGAATCCGATCCTCATTGAACACCACATAGTTGTAACCACCGCTGCTGATGCCCTCGCGGGCGTGCCCATCGGGATACTTGACGCCCTGAACGCCTTGCTCAAGCAACATCATGGAGGCGAGACGTTCATCGGCGGGGCTGCTGACCTCGGTGTATATCCTCCTGCCTGCGATGGCAGCGAGCAGATCGTGTCCCATCGCGTTGTTTTTGATGCCCGCAGCGAGCGCCTGCCGCTTCTCATCCGAGAGTCGGGAGTCATTCGCCAACTCCTTGATGGCGTCCCTGGTCGATTCTGACTGGTGCTTAAATGGCTTGTCGTAGTGGATGTATTCGTCGTTGCGAATGTCCAGGTCCACCACGTAGGCGATACCGGGCGTAACTGGGCGATGCACAGAGAATGGACCAAACATGGCTTGCACTTTCTGCGCGCAGCGGGCCATGTGGGCCATGTAGTCGCAGTCGCGCAAGCGGGACTCTAGGAAGTCATCACCCGGCTTGTTCGCCAGGGCATGGCTCACCCTCAGTCGGGCCTCTTCAGCAGCTGCTACGTCGCATTGCTGGCGCAGATGCTCTGCAAACCGAACGCTGGCCTCTTCATCGCTCATATCCTGATCCAGTACGAAACGGAGGCCACTTGCGATGTGGGTGACGCCGAGACTTAGCTCGCGGTCATCAGATGCTTCGACAGCTGAAAGCGCGTGCATTCCGCCCCTTGGCATCACGAAAAAGTTTGTCGTCTGCTCGTTGCTAAGTCTGCGGTAACCAGCAAGCACCCCGCGTAGAACCTGCTGCGTGCCCTGCTCGTGAGATTCGACCAGTCGCTCCAGCCGGCTTGGTGACCACACTGCTGCGTGCAAGCATTCCTCGGCTGCGGCGACCAGTGCACTGCCCGCACCGCGCTCCTGCAGTTGCTTACTCGCGGCGCTGATCATTTCGCTTGGGCTGTCGTAGAGTGTTTCGCCGTACCACGACGCCTCGCGCATCCGGGCTGCTTGGTAGTGCGCAGCCACCAGGGTGTTGTCAGCGAAGTAGAGTCCATACCCGAAAGCCTGAGCGCCCTCCCCGGTGCCGATCTTGTCCATGGAGAATCGGTCGATGAGGCTCTTGCTACCGTGGGCAACAAGGTGGAACCGGTCACGATCCTGCTTGGCTTCAAGTTGGCGCGAGAGGCTGCGGCTGGCGCTATCCCACAACGCGACGCCATCGGCAGAGTGGGCACCGATAATGCCGACCTTCTGCAGCAGCTCGGTGGCTGACTGCGTGCTGCCGGTGCGCTCGGCAAGAAGGTAGAAAACAGCCTCCCCGCTCAGCTGCTCATTCGGCGTCAAGCGCAGCACTGGATTGATCTTCGCGCACAGCTCATCACTGATCGGTGTATTCCACGGCATGCAGTTGGACTGACTCGGCTGACGCCAGCGGTTCAGCTGCTGCAGATCACTGCGGGCCTGCGCCAAGCTGGCCTTGTTGAGTTGCACCAGGTTGGCTTCGACATTCGGCAGCTCCAGCAGCCAGCGTTGACGACCGGATAATTGCTCGATGCGCTGCTCCAGCGAATCAGCTACCTGGCGGCGAACACCGGCCAGAAGATGAGCGCTGTCTGCCAGGTCGCCGCTGATGGTAGAGGCCGGCAAGGCGCTCATCGGCAGCGGGAAAGATGGCGCGTCTACACCGGCTTGCTGGTGGAATATGGGCTGCGGGCACTCGGCTTCTGCAGCAGGCTCAGCGAAGATCACAAAAAGGTCGCCAGAGCGCTGCGCGGAGGCGGGCGAGTAGCGGACGCCCTCGATACCTGCCCCTTTGAGCATGCGACTGGCCTGCTGCGGACTGCCAAGCATGGCTTCCAGCTCGCGGTATACCTGCTTGCCTCTGGGCATTCCCGGTTTTTCAGCTGAGAAGCCACCCGCCAAGGTGGCCTGTCCGCCCTCGCCCTCAATCCGGGCGAGATGGGCCAGAGCTTCGACCCGATTCAGGAATGGAAGCGCGCCAGCGTCAGTTTGCACTTCCCAGTAGCCGTCGATTCCGCACAGCGCTAGAGCCTCGATCACGGGCTGAGGCTGAGACACAAGCGGCTGGTCCCACAGCAGATATCGTTCGCTCGACGCGCCGTGCTCGATGCCCTGCAGGAGCTTAGGCATGTGATTGATCAGCGTGCCGAGGTCGCCTTTAATCTGGCGCTCCAAGGCCACGGCGGCAGCGTATTGCGCGTCATCACCCTGCGCCTGCTGCAGCTCGACCTCAATGCCAGACAGGCGATGCTGTAGGGACTGAATGCGCCCCTGCAGCAGTCGTTGCGGATCAGTGCCCGTCGCCAGCTCTCTCGCATGCGAGCCGAAGAACCTGCGAAGTGGGGCCGGGATCGAGTCGTCAGAGCGAAGGCGCTTGATCGTGGCCGGCGTCAGCAGCTCACCCGCGTAGAAGTTGGCGGGCTTCTCAGCGGCGATGCTGTTGCTGTACGCGCCGTAGCCGAACTCGCCGGGAATGCCGAGGCCTGCTTGCTCCAGGGCGAACTGCTGGCCAACGCCACCACTGAACGTGGCTTGCGTCTCCCGCGGCTCTCGCAGGGCCATGCGAGCCGACTCGCTGATGCCCGCTGTTACCGGCATCGGCGCCCCGCTGGCGACCTGTGCCGGATCGAACACGCGGTACTCCGTGCGGCCAGACGTTGCGCCAGTGCTGCTGTAGATCGCGCCGTCATAACCGGCAGCCTTGAACCACTCCACGTACTTGGCGCAATCCAGCACCGGGTACAGGTCGATGTAGAGCTGGTCCAGCGCGTCTGGGTGCTGTGCCAGGTGCTCAGCGACCGGCAGATCGCTTTCTTGATCAGCCCACGACTGGGTATTGATTAGGTAGTCCTCCAACTCCACCGCGATGGTCGTAGCCCGCTCACGGCCAATGACTTCGATCAGGCGGCTGAAGTCAATGAACGGGTCGGTCTTGTCCGCCACCAGTGGGCGCTTAATTGAGAGGTAGCCGGGAATGATGCGCGGATTGAGCGCCGTATCGGCACGGTTGTTCGGCTCGGTGGCGTAAAGGCTGGCCGTTTCGTAGTCTCCGAAACTGATCGATCCTAGCCGCGACTGGAATACCGCGTCCGATGGCTGCCCGTGCTCGCCCCGGAACACTACCAGCGGGGTGCCGTCCTCATTGATGGCCTGACTTCCCTCAAACCACTCATCGAACGCTGCCGACTGGGGCGCCTCCGCGAGGGAGAACAGCAGGTTGTTACTGGCTGAGTGCGCTGGATCGAAGGCCGCATGGGTCGCGCGGATGTTGGCCGGGTCGAAGACGATGATGATGTCGCCAAAAATCTCACCGCTATAGAAGCTCCCGGTATCGCACACGTTCTTGATCATGATGGAGTCGTACCCCATCTCGCGAGCCTCTCGTGCCGCCTCATCGGTAGTCTGGAACGACACGCGCTCTTCGATAACACTCCCCACGGGGGCCGTGGCCAGCGCCCGCTCAGCAGACTCCCGGTCATCGAAGTGGTCGATATCGCCTTCTGCCTCGCTCGCGATGACCCAGACGGTCTGCTCGGGGCCATGGTCCCAATTGTTGCCTTCCCACTCGACTACGAGCTGGTCACTCGTGCGAACGAACAGCTCATAGATACCCGCTTCGCGTTCCTCGATTTCGTCCAGCTGCTCGACTACCTCGGCCTCATCGGCGTATTCGCACAGACGACGCCCGCGCCAGTAGACGGTGTAGCCGGCGCGCACGGAGTCGCCCTCATCCAGCTCGATACCCTCTTCATCCAGGTATGCGGCTTCCGAGGCGTAGAGGCTGTAATCGGCAGGGAAGTGAATGGAACCGTTCGCTTCCACGGTCAGCCAGTACCGCTCAATCTCGATGCCATCGAGCAGGGTCGGGTCATCGAACAGCTCCTGCCCACGGAAAATCAGTGCATCCCCGTTGCCCTCGGTGAAGCTCGACGCCATTTCGCGTTTCGCCGCCATGAATGCCCCAGTGCCTGCCGTCTTACCCTTGCCATCGGTGTTGAAGGCCTTGAAGCCGGCGCTGTTGGAGCCGTGATACCACTTCTGGTCGGTGTTGAAGCCCATCGCGCGAGCGCGGGCCAGACGCGCGGCATCGCTCATGTCGAGCACGCCCGCCTTCTCGGCCTCTACCGTCTCCTGCGTACTCTGCTCCAGCGCAGCGGCCAGTACCGGGCCGGGACCGGTATAGCGTTGGTTCATTCGCACTTCGATGCGGGCAGGGTCCACGTCCTCGGTCTGCTGCGGGGGAATGTCCAGGCGCATCTGGCTATCGAAGTCCATGCGGCTCTCGACGTTGCGTGCCTCGACCTCGCCGGCCAGGTGACGGTATCGCTCAAACGGCAGCGTCATCTTGTCGATGAACTGGATACCAAAGCGTTCGGTTTCCAAGTCAAACAGTGCCTCGCCGCCCGGTAGCTCGATCAGCTCGGACTCAAGCGCAGCGATGGCTGCTGCCTCGGGTTCGGGCCAGTCGGCATCAGCCGCTTGTATCTTGGCGCGAACAAGGGCGCGGTAGACCTTCGCTGTTTCCGGGTAGGCATTGAGCGTATCGGTGACGCGCTGGCTGATGCCGGCCAGCTCTTCGCTGATCAGCTGATCAGCGTTGAACTCCGAGACGCTGCCGCCACGGGCGAAGCCCTCGATCTTCTGGACCGCGTGCTGTACCTCGTGCAGCAGAGAGCGGACGGGATTGCCGCCGCGTGCCGGGTTGCAGCGGATGTGGATGGTGTCGCCGCTGGCACCGCCGCGCCGGAACACTCCGTTTTCGGAGAAGCTGTAGCCCTCGCTCTGTTCAATGGTGACGTTGAGCTTCGCCAGTTCGGGGTAAGCGGCGAACAGTTCTGGGTGATTCATCAGCCCTGTGACGATCCCGGTGCTGTAGCCCAGCTGGGCAGCCGCCACGGGGTTCAGCTCGACGGCGTGATCACCGAGGGAGCCGTCCATGCGGGTGACCGGGTGCCCGTCTATCTCGCCTGCCTCGTACTGGTAGTCCTGCAGCGTCACCTTGTCGTCGCTGATTTCAAAGCGCCAAGCGCCATCATGGCCACGGAACCAGCCGGTATCACGGCGCACAGCCTCGGCATCGTCACCGGCAGCCAGACGCTGTTCAGCTTTCGAGAGCAACGTGTGGTTGGCCGTCTCAGCTTCCGGGCCAGCGAAGCTATAGCGGATGCCTGCGTTGTCGATGGCGAAGGTGCCCACGTTGCCGATGGCAGACTTGATCTGCTCGGGGTGCAGGGCCATGTACTCCTTGTAGCCTGCGCCGTTGTAGCTGTATCGCTCGTAGACCACGCCGTCATAGCCAGCGGCAATCAGCCCCTCACGGACTTCATCGGCAGTGGCTTCATCAGGCAGATCCAGTAGCTCACGCACCATTGTCCGTGGGCCGTCATTACGCTCGGTGTCGAGCAGCATGGCCGGGTTCTTGATGCTCAGATAGACCGGGTAGACCACGCCTCCCTGCGGGAAGTGGTCAGGGTCGAACTCGTGGTGGCCGGCGTAGGCGTCAGCTGCAGCCCGATCACCGAAGTAGAAACCGGTGCCCAGCCAGCCGCTGTCGGTGCTGCTGCCTGTGCGTAGCAGATCAAACGAGTCGATTGCTTCGCCCTTCGTCCGTGAACCGTGGTAGAGCACCAGCGGCTTGCCCTCAGTATCGACAATGCGGCTACCCCCGAACCAGGTTTTGAAAGCCGGGGTCTGCGTCTTGTCGAACAGTGCTGTGCTGTCGCCCAGGAATGGGGGCGTAAGCTCACAGCCTCCGAGGATTACGATGGCCTCCGCTGCCGGTACGTCCATATCACGCTGGACTGGTCTGGATCGGCGCTCTTGCGGGGTCAGGTGCTGGCGCGCTTGCGTGGCGCGAGCCTCGACCTCGCCGGCCAGGGAGCGGTAAATATCGAAAGCCGACTTGAATCGACTCTCTGCAACCAGGTGCGCGGAAGCGGCCGCGCTTGCCTCTCTTTCGCGTAGGGGCTGCAGCCGCTGGCGCGCCTGCGCCGACGCGCGGCGAAGGGCGTTGATCATGCCCTTGGTCGTGCGCGTATCGGCCCGGAATTGCGCCAGGTGTGAGCCGGGGATCGAGTTGCGAATGATCTGGGCCGCGTCGAAAGCTATGTCACGGATTGCAAGGTTGCGCTTCGGGCCGCGCTTGGGAATGTCATAGAAGCGCCGCTGAATATCCAGCACCTCTGCGTGAGCCTTTTCGTCACGGTAAATCTCAGGCGAGAAGAGCCACTGCACTTCGTTGCGGATATGGCGGAACATGCTCGACGGCTTTTCGCGCTGGCAGTAGTCGATCAGCCGGGAGAAGGAATCGTATTTCAGCGCACTGGTCACCAGCGCCGATGCCATCGTGGCGTTCTCGATCAGATGCGGGAAGCGCACTTTCCACAGCTCGACCTCGCGGGCATGGTCTTCACTCATCTGCGTCAGCAAGCGCTTCACGTTCCCCGCGAAGTCCTGATCACTGTTGCCGCCTCGGGCGAAGTCTTCGCGCGCCTGAATGGAGTGCTGAATCTCGTGCAGCAGCGTTGAGAGCAGCTGAGCCGGCTGAAGGTTGCAGTTCAGCTCAATACGGTTGGCGTATTCGTAGAACTTGCCCCGCTCAGTGATGCTCTCGTAGTTGACGAACTGGACAACCAGGGAGGACAGGTGCGGGTAGGCATCGAACAGCTCAGGATGATCGAGCACATCGCTGAGCACTTCGGTATCGCCGTCTTGGATTTTGCGGATATCGAAGTTCACGCCGCCATCGCGCCGGGTGATGAAGTGCCGGGCCATGTTGCGCAAGGCGTCATCACGGTCCCTGCCGTAGCCGGCGCAGTGGTCTACGGTGAGGTTGCGGTAGACCGCCCTGAACAGCCCGCCTCCAGCATCGGAGACGATCACGTCATCCAGCATTTCCCGTGCAGCAGCATCCAGGTCAATCTCCGGGGCTGACTTGAATGCCGCTTTGTCGTCGCTAATCTCGTAGCGCCAGCGGCCATCAATGCCTTTGAACCAGCCAGTAAACTCCAAGACAGTCGCAGGACTGCTACCAAGCTCACTGATCCTTTTCGCGTTCGCCAGCGCTTCCAAGTTCGCACCCTTGGCGCGCTCACCCGCGAAGCTGAAACGGATGTCCCGGTTTTGGCGGTCGAAGGTGCCTGCGTTGTCGGTGGCCGACTTGATTTGCTCAGGCTCAAAGGCGACGTACTCAAGGTTGCCGTCACCAAAGTGCGAGAAAATGCCGTCATAGCCATCGCGGCGCATGATGGCCACAGCCTTATCGGTGCTCAGCTCATCCATCGCTTCTTGCATGTTGCCCAAGTCGAGGATTTCGTCGAGCTGGGCAAGGGCCTCTTGTGCGTCATCAATGCGCTCGCCAGTCAGAATCTCAACCAGCGTAGGGGCCTGCTCGGCAATGTTGA
The DNA here is from genome assembly GCF_003935465.1 of Pseudomonas sp. o96-267. Lineage (NCBI taxonomy): Bacteria > Pseudomonadati > Pseudomonadota > Gammaproteobacteria > Pseudomonadales > Pseudomonadaceae > Pseudomonas > Pseudomonas sp. o96-267. Next base: position 12,040 of record NZ_RHQP01000053.1, on the reverse strand, counting down.
AAATATCCTGCGTGGTCAGGCGCAGCGGCTTCTTGATTGACACGTAGGCTTCGACGATACGGCTGCCGCCGCCATTCTCCCTGGCAAAGTCCTCGGCCAGTTTCCGGTCTGCGATGAAAAAGAAACCCTGACGGGCATTGTTCCATCCGGTGTTGCTTCCCCGCTTGGCCTTGTCGAAGGTCGTGAAGTCCGCGTTTGTGCCGTGGTAGACCACCAGAGGGTCACCGTTGGCATCTACCACCTGCCCATCGCCAAACCAGTTCTTGAAGGCAGCGGTTGTCGTCTGGGAGCTGCTGAAACGAATGTCCGGGTTCTCGCGGTCGAAAGTGCCCACGTTGCCGATGGCAGACTTGATCTGCTCAGGCTCAAAGGCGATCCAGACATACTGGTCGTCGAACTCGGTGCTGGGGTTATCGGCCAGCGCCTTGCCGGCCTCTTCGATCTGGTCCGTGATAGCGTCGATCTTGTCCTGATAGGGCTTACCCTGCACGCGGGTCATGTGGCCGCCCTGCTCTGCAATCAACTCGGCTGCGGAGCGGTATTCGGCCATTGCCTGCAGCCGCTCGGCTCGGAGCGTTTCTACGCGCGTGTAGAGCGCCTTGTTCTCGGTTTTGCAGAAGGCAATGCCATCGTAGCCCTGCGCCTTCAAACGCTCGCGTAGCGCCTCCGGTGAGCCAATGCCGGGCGGGTTCTTGTCTTCCAGGCGCTCGCCGTTGGCCTCGTGCATGTCAGCCAGGAACTGCGAGAACTCATCGTAGACCTTCGGCCTGCTGATGCTCAGGTAGACCGGGTAGATGGCGTTGCCGTACATGCCCGCCCCGCCCTCACCGGGGTTGTCACTGAACCAGCTCCCCACGGTATCCATGCTGACGCGCCGGGTCTGCGTTGAAGCCATCCGGTCGAAGCTGGAGAAGTCCCGATAGCTGCCGTGGTACATCCGCTTGGGCTTGCCGTCATCATCGACGACCATGCTCTTACCGAACCAGTCACGAAACGCCGGGCTGTCAGTGCCGGGGGCGAGCTGGCTGAACTGGATGTTCGGGTTGTTGGGGTCGAAGGTGCCCACGTTGCCGATAGCCGACTTGATCTGAGTGGCCTCGAAAGCGGCATAGGTCACCGCGTTCGCTACTGGCGTAGCGTCATAGCCGCCCTCGAAAATAACGCCGTCATGGCCCTTGGCACGCGCCTCTGCTATCGCCTCCTTCTTGAACCAGCGGATGTTGTAGGCCACATCGTTTGGCGTGAAGGCAAAGCCCTCATCCAGGGTGCCGAAGCGGCGCGCCCATTCCTTGCAGTCAACGATCAAGGGGTTTTCCATGCGCAGGAATACCGGCATGACGGTCGGGTTTTCGCGCAGATTGGCAAACGTCTCGCTGACCGCCACGCTCGACGAGAACCAGAAGGCATCAGTGGTGCCGTTCTGCGCGTCGGCAGAGGTGCCGATCATCGCTGGCGCGAACTGCGATATGTCCGCCCCGGTGCCGTGGAAGACCACTTTCGGCAGCCCGTTGGCCTCAACCACCTTGGTGTCACCGGCCCAGCGCTTGAGCGCGGCAACTGGGTCAAAGTTGCTGGCGCTGTCCTTGAAGCGAATATCAGGGTTGGCCGGATCGAAAGTGCCCACGTTGGCGATGGCAGACTTGATCTGGCTGGGATGGAAAACACCGTAGGCCGGAGTGCGGTCTGCGAAGCCCTCGCGGGACTTGATGGCGTCATAACCGGCCCGGCCAAGCAGGCTCTTGATCTGTCCAGAGCGTTCGGTCCACCACTGATGCACCCGCTTTTTCTCGCCGCCTGCTTCACCGCGGATTTCGTCAATCTCGCGCATCAGGGCGGCTGCAGTGTGCTGGCTGATCGTCTCCAAGTCGAAAGCACGCTGGATGCCGACCTCAATGCTGTCGAGCATTTCGCCGTAGGTCACCGCGTCACGGGTTGATGTAAAGCCAAGATCGTAAGGATTGCGCACAGCGGCGTAGACCGGGATCACGTTCGCGCCGGTTTCGTAAATCACCTTGCCATCGAGCAGCAGGCTTGCGTTGGCGGTGGCGTACTCGCTGGCATAGTCAGCATCCGGGGTGACCCAGATAATGCTGTCCGCGTTACCGGCATCCACATCGTAGGGCTGGCCGAGGCCGCGATAGAGCACCTGCGGCTGGCCGAATACATCCACCAGCCGGCTCTTGTCGAACCACTCGCGGAAGGCAGGAGACTCCAGGTTATCGCCACGGTGGCGAATGTCGCCGCTGCCAAGATCGAAGGTGCCACGATTGCCGATGGCCGACTTCACCTGTCCGGCATTGAAGACGCCGAACGAGAGCTGCCCTTGCTCGGTGACTTTGATCGAGTCGAACCCCGTCAGCGCCAAATACGCCTTGAGCGATTCAGCGCCGTCCTTGCCGAACTTCATCTGGGCCTCATTCCAGACCTCATACGTCCGGTACAACGGCCCGCTCTCTTCGCGCTGGGCGCAGGACGTAATGTGGGTGATCAGGCGTACCGCTTCGCGGATATCAATGCTCCTACCTGCCGCGTCAGCCTGCTTCATTGCTTCGCTGAAGAAGTCCTTGAGCGAGACGGTCGATCCCAGCTGGTCCGCATCGAAAGGCGTCTCTGCTCGCATATAGACCGGCATGATGTTCGCACTGCCCTGCTCCCATTCACCACGGTACATGGCGTAGTCACTGGCCAGCTCTGGCGAGAAGGACGCCCAGATGGGCTTACCTTCCTTGAAGTGCGTGAAGACGTGGCCGGTGCCGTGGTACATGACTTTCGGGCTACCAGCTTCATCAACGGCCTGGCTCTGGCCAAACCAGCGGTTGAAGCTCTTGGAGCGGGTCTGTTCGTCCAGGTTGTCGATGGTGGTCGCGGACCACTGCTGTAGGACTGCCGGGGCCTCGGTGTCCGCGACCATGAAGCTGCTGCGGCTGGCCGTGCTCAGTGCGTCTAATACTGTATTGTATTGGTCGTCCGAGTAAGCCCCGATGCCCCGCTTGTAGTGGTTTAGCTGGAATGCCCCCTCTCGCTTCGGTGACGGCGTAAGGAAATGCAGCTCTGCCGTCTTAGGCTCGCTGCTGCCATCAACCCACATTGCAAAGCCAGCGCGCTCGTATTGAGCCGCCAGCTGCGACTGCACTTCTTCACGCCCCTGCAGGGCCAGAAGTTCGCTCGCAATTGCCTGTAGCTCTGGCTGCTCGCCCGACGACAGGTCGGCAAGCGTTGCCGCGAAGTGATCAATCGTTGCCTCGACCATAGGCGCTTTCGTCATCGCCAAGGCATACAGGTAACCCAGCGCCTGTTCGCTGCTCATGCCTTCTAGGGCGTCGATACGCGCCTGTTCGCCGGCCTTGAAGAGGTCGTCGAGCACGCCCGGCTGCAGCTTCTCGACCCAGCCATTGCGATTTGTAGTCACTGTGCCGTGTGTGGTTTGGGCAACAAAAAAATCAACGCTTTCGCGCGCCAGAGACGCCATGTCTTGCGGGCGCAGAGTGAAGTCATCCAGTGCGCCAATGTCATCCAGCCAGCGGCACAGTGGAGTGCGGAATAGCCAGGTGCGCAGGTTCGATAAACACTCCTGCCCCAGCGCAAAACCCGCCTCGCCACCGGGGCGTGCCACTTGGTCGTTAGCCACGCGCTCGACAAGGTAAGCCAGCTGCTCGGAGGGCACATGCTCTGCCGGAGTGCTCGCCGGGACGCGCATTGCCGCCCAGGTCGCGTAGGTGTCCTTGTCACGCAGCAGCTTCTGGAACTGCTTGCTCAGGCGTCCATAGTCGGGGCCAAGCATCGCTGCCAGCCCGGCATGCTCCCCCACTTCATGAAGGAACAGGCCCGGCAGTGTCTGAGGGGCAATGCGGCTGCCCACCAGGTAGACGCGGTTGTCTGGCGTGGTTGCGCCGGCAATGCTGGAAAGGTTGGACGAGCTGCGCAGCTGCACCTCCTGTGGCAGGCCGGAGTGATCTGCGATCAGGTGCAGGCGCCCGGTGCTGATCAGTGCATCGATAGCTGGCGCTCCGTAATGCGCGGCGAGGACTTCGCGCATCGCGTCTGGCTGCATCGCGGAGAACGCGGTAGACGTGCGCGGCTGTACGGAGCTGGCGCTGCTGTCGGCGCGCAGGTGATCGGCAGTCGGCTGATACAGTTCTCGCCACATGACCAGCAGCTGATCATCACTGTGCTGGGCGAAAGCCTTGGGGTGCGCCTCGCGCAGTGCCGGGATAATTTCACTGCGGCAGTCGTCGTCGCTGGCGCGTAGCGTCATCCAGCAGTCGGCCAGCTGCCGGTAGGCTCGCTGGGTATTGAGCCGCAGGCCATGCTCCTTGGCCGACTGATCCAGCCAGGCAGCAGGGATTGAGTTGAGGAAGCGTTTCTGCAGGCGCTGGTAGCGCTCACCCAGGACGGCGGCAAGGCCTTCGGTGCGCACACGGTCTTGCCACTGTTGCACGCCCTCTACTGCCTCTGCGTTACGAGTACCGCCCATAAAGCGGATCAGGGCGGGGTGCGACCAGAAGTCGGCTTCGTTCGTCGGCTGTGCGGTCAAGAGCGTGTCGTAAACATCCCAGTCAACATCCGTCCAGTCTGGGCTGGGGATAATCAGCTCTTCAATGCTTTGAGCGTTGCGCTGGCGCGGAGCTGCATCACCCGTCAGGAAAATGTTGAGCGTGTACCCGGTGGCCTCGTGACCAGTGAGGATGAACGCGCTATCGCGGCCATTGCCCGTGAGGAACTGGTTTGTATTGCCGTTGCCAGTCGCCCACGGATGGCTTGAGCGAATATCGACAAAAGCCATGTACTGACCAATCGCTGATGCGAGGTCGGCCTTGCCGATTTCCTGGCATCGCGCCATGAGCCACCGGCCCATTTGGCCTTGGTGCTCTTGTGGCTGTGCGGAGATTAGCTCTTGGCACACACTCACGCTCAGGCGATGGGCAAACAGGTCGGGCTGCGCCCGGTAAAGATCGGGCCAAACACGGCGCAATGCGCTCAGCGCATCAAACTGCAGCGACGGGGCCTTATCTGGGTTCGGTATGGCCTTCCAGCCGCTCAAACGCAGCGCTTCTGCCTCATCTACGGTCGCCCTTGCCAGGATGGCGTACTGCCCAATGACCGGATTCCAGAAGACATCTTCACCAGTGCGCGCCTGTGGGCGCTCGGAGAAAGTGGCTCTCAACAGGATCGTAGCGATGGTGTTCATATCGTACTCGCGTCAATTCAGGGTCGGGCCGCTCGGACGCCGATTTGCAGCTGGGGATTCGTGAGCTTCGGTCGGCGCATAGCGCTCGACGGCTGCGTCTTCGTAGCCAATGTCTTCAAGGTTTTGGCGGCGCTGATCACGAACATTGATGACTGCGCGCTGGATTTCCGACAGATAGTGTTTGGCTCGATCCGGGTGAATACCCGCGAGATCGGTTTCGGCCAGCGTTTTTTCGAGGATGCGCGCCATGTGCTCGGATGCGCGTAGCGAGGGACGATACTGCGAGCGGAAGTCCATCATGAACTTGGCCGCGCGCTGGAGGTGGCCACTGTCCGTATGGGGAATGATTGCCGGAGACTTGATGCCGCGATGCTGTGCGTGAATGAGGGCTTCACGCATGTGGTTGCCTTGTGCGTACTCTTCGCGCGTACCCAGCCACTCCAGTTCGTCCATCACCGGCCCCTGAGCACTATTGCCGCTGATGACCAGGGCCACGCGAAGAACATTCCAGTGGTCGGCGCTGATGCCGGCCTTCAAGCTCTCTTGCCGGTTCATGCTGTTGGAGTCGCTGGGTATGTCTACAGGCGTCAGCGTAAGCAGCTCGGAATCGACAAACCGGCGATCTACTGCCAGCTCAAGGAAGCGCTTTACCTCATCATGGCCAATCAGGACGTGCGCAGGTGCATCGGCGGGCACCTCGGGGTCAGAGGACCAGCGTATCTCGTAACCATCAAGATTGCGCTTACTGGGAGCCTGTACAGGTATCCCAATTCCTTTGACTTGGAGGATCGTACCTTTACGCATGCCGCTGTCCTTAACCTAGTTTGGGGCCAGTTGAGTGAGCCATGTGACCACTGCTATTGCGTAAGGTTACGCCGGCATCTATGCCGGGTATGTGGGCTATCGTTCTGCCGACTTCCAGGCTCTCCGCGCGGCGAAACTCAAAGCGATCAAGGCCAGCAGCTTGAGCCATAGTGCTCGGGTTGTCCCGCAGCTCGGCTGCTGGTGCGCCGCCGAGGGCGGCACTGGGGGCAGAAATGCGCAAAAAGTGTTTTGGCTCGCAGCGCATTTCCATGCGCATCTCGGGCGCGATGACCGCTGCACCTATCGCCAATGAGTCCTTGACCATCAGGGCTTCCATCGCGTCAGGGCGGTAATTCGGGTTGCCCTCGATCATTTTGACGTGGTTGGCGATACCTGCTTTGGTCAGGCGATGAATGCTGTGCCGTGTCACGTTGAAATTAGCGGTGTCCTCATTTGCGCCGACCGGCATGGCCAGGTTGTGCGAGCAGAGGAAGGTGCTAGTGGCCTCGCTTCTTGCCTCGCTGATACCGCGCTGGGCGGCCTCCATGTGATGGAGGGCTACCGTGTCGGTGGCAGCAAGGTGCGCTGCACGCTGTTTGAATGCCTCAAGGTGCAGCGGGCTACTGTTTGCGCTCTCGGGCGCGTGCTCGGCGCTCCAGCGATACGCGGCCATAGCGGCTTTGGTTTCAGGTGCGTTGGTATCCATCGCCTCCCAGCGCCCTCCTGCGCTCTTCTCGGCCATCAGCTCGTTCGACTTCCAGTCGAGAAACACGCGAACGGCTCCGTCGCCCGGCTGCGCGGTAAGCGGGTGGTTTGATGCGTGATCAAGCCAGCCGTGGATGGCGCTTACGCTGGCCCCCTTGGGGAAGTGCAAGTAGGGGCTGTTGATGGTCTTGCTCTCGGGCGGCTGCTCCGACAACAAGGTGAAGAACTCAGTGCGCAGCTGAGTGATCAGGCCGGGATCGGTGAGCTGGAGCTTTTCGACAGTGCTCATGCTGCTCTCACGGTCCATATCCCGCACGGCACCAGGGAAGCTGTCATGGCTGAAAGATTCCATCGCCAGCGGCATCAGGGCCTGATCGTTGCTCGCCTTGCTGGCGCTGATCATCAGCTGTGCCTGCAGGGCTGTTTGCGTATCCGGCAACAGCCCTTCTCGCTGCAGATTGATGACGGCCTGCTGCAGGGGCATATCGACGAGCTTGCTGACCTGAGTGAGCGCCGCTGCCACTGCCTCACTTGGCTTGGCACCATCCTCTACAGCGCGCCCAGCCAAAGTGGCTGACCACTGGGCGAGTTGTTCATTGAGGAAATGGCTCTCTGGCGCCTCTGCAGTTAGCCGCTCGCCCATCGCGGCATAAGCCGCTAACGCAGCCTGGCACTCCGGGTTGTCGATGCGATTCGCCTCGCTCTGCCAGATCACGCCACCTCGGCTGTCGTGCGAAGAGCGCTCAAGGTGTGTCTGCTTGTACAAGTCCAGCGTGACCCGGTACTGAGCTGAGCTGAACGACTTTTGATAGCTGAGGTAGGTGCCAGTTACGTCCACTGTAGAGAGTCCTCACTGCGCGGCTGCGAGCCTTCTGGTTTAATGATTAAATACCGTGGCTAGAATGTAAGAGAAAAAAGGTTGGCACGCAAATCAGCAAGGGGTTGCGTATAATTCAATAATATATATAATTGGAGACACAGAAAAAGCCAAGAGGCCCATCCAATGCAGGTCGCAGACAATTCGCACGATCAGAAACAAGCAGCCTTTCGTCGTTACGGCGACGCCGTTATCCCCATCACGATGAATGCTGCTGCGAAGGCTGTAAGCCAGATGCAGGAAGACTATTCCGGTGATTGGTGCTTTCACCTGGCGGGCGAGCTGCTGTACTGGGCACCGGACAGCGAAGAGCGATTCACGGTGGATTGCCCTGGCGCAATGAGCACGGTTCATGATGTTGATTCCAAAACGCTTGGAATCGCCTTCACGATCATGGCGATCAATCACCTCTCCTTCGACGCTCACCAGGGCGGCAACGAAGTGCTGGCCGATTCCTTGGCCGAGTGGCACGAGAGCCTGACGCAGTTCGCGTATGAGTCAGGTGAGTTCAACACTGCGGCCATTTGCACGATCCTCGATTGTTCAAAGGCGCTGCGCGGGGCGGCGGCTTGAGCCGCTGCCGAGCACAACACATGCAGAAGGAGTCGCGGGATATGAAAGGCTGGAGCTACAGGCTTGCCAAGGGTGCTGTTCATGGCGTAATGCAAGCGCCTGCTCGTGAAAAACGAGCTGCTTGAAGAGGACGCTCGCCGTATCACAGCATGCGTGAATGCGTGCCACGGACTCGAAACCGACGACCTTGAGGCGACAGGACTGATCAGTGCGGTTGGCTATCAGCTGGCGCGCCTGCGGCAAGAGCACGATCAGCTGCTGGATCAACTGCGGCAACTGGTGTCAGTGACGACCCGCGATGCAGCTGGGCATATCGCGCCAGCTGATGAAATCGAGCGCGTGAATCAGTCCGCTCGGGCAGTGCTGGCCGGTGCCGCCCCTGTAGCTGGCCTTGGCGATCCGGCAACCCGCGTTATACCGCTAGAGCTTTTGCAGCGGGTAACAAAGGACGAGCCGGCCACCACACCAGAACAGATGTTCATCGAGCTGAAGGCACATGCAGGTGCTTTGAGTGAGCTGCGCCGCATGGTGCGCGGCAGCTAAGTACAGGGTAGCGAGGAACGAATATGGAACACCTTGACGAGAAAATTCAGGCAAAGCTGCGAAAGTTGCTGGCGCTGGCCGAGCGCGGCGAAGGCGGTGAGAAAGAGAACGCCGCCCGCGTGCTGCAGCGTTTGATGGAGCGCCACGGGGTCACGATGGACGATTTCGCGGAAGAGAAGCGCAGCGTGCGCTGGCACAGGATTGCCAAGAACAAGATAGTCTTAGCGCTGCAGATTGCAGCCAAGGTGACGCAGGGTGCGAATGGCACAACTTATTGGGTCAATAAATCAAAGCGCGGAAAGATAGGCTTTGAGCTGACTGCTGCCGAGGCAGTCGAGTTTGAGCTGTACCTTGAGGTTCTGCTGCCAGCCTATGATCAGCACATGAAGCGCGCTGAACGAGCCTTCATCTGCGCCAACGAGCTGTATGCGCCAGCTACAGACGACAATGACCGGGAAGAGCTGAGCGCCGAGGACTTGGCCATGATCAAGATGGCTGGCGCTATTGCTCCCACTGAAATTCAGGCGCGCATCGGTCGCGACTAAACGCCTGCTGATGCCGCAGTCGCCCCGTGGATCGTACGATCCACGGGCGCGCGCCCGTCTGCGCCCTCTCCGATCTGAGGCGGCTCGTTACCCCATCTTGAGCGCTGCCGCTGGCGCACGCTGCAGCTGGTCGTAAGGGTTGAAAACCTTCGCGCCGGCATCGCGGGCAAACACCGCAGCATTGTCGGGCGTCACTTGCTCGCCGTTCACCTCGACCAGCTTGAGCGTGTAGTAGGTTTCAACGCCCTGCTCAAAGTAGGCACGGTTCTCTTCGGGCTGCTGGCTTTCCCAAGCCACTCCCCACGAGCCATCGCCGTATTGCACCATGCGGCCCTCGCCTTCCAGCCCCTTGTCGCGGAAGAAGCGCTTCGCATCGCTGGCGTCCATCACGCCCTGTTCCCAATCGTAATCGGTGCCTTCTTCCAGGCTATCGGGGGCGCAGCTGCGGGTTGCGACAACAACATCGTACTGGTGCTCCAGGGCCGGGCCGGCTTCTAAACTTTCGACTTCGTGGGCCTTTACCTGCAGGAGTGGTTGAAGGCTGCTCAAGTCTGCGCCGCGAGTATCAATGCTCAGGTAGTGTTTCGGCTCGCTGTGAAGCTCCAGGCGGATTTCCGGGGCGCGCAACGTCATGCCGACAGCCAGTGTGTTCGTGCCTTTCACCGTGAGCGCTTCAAGTGAGTCAGGGCGGTGGTCTGGCGAACGCCCCATGGTTTCAATGTGGCTCTCGATGCCTGCCTTGGTGAGCTGCATGGTTGCCAAAGAGTCCATCTGGAATTGCACAACTTCATCTTCCAGATCGACTGAGGTGGGAAGCGCCAGCTGGTGCTCGCAGGTGAACAGGGTGGACGCCTCCTTGCGAGCGATGGCCAGGGCCATAGTGGCGGCTGAACTTACGTCCGCACTATCGAGAGATGCCATGTTGAGCAGTTGCGTTTGGGCGGCAATCTGGGCGGCGCGTTGCGCATAACTCTCTATCAGCAGACTGTCATCATCGAACATGCCCGGCGCAGCACCCAGACCGATGTTGTAGGCCAGAATCGCCGCTTGCCCCTGCGGGTTGTTTACGCGCATCCAGCTGTATGAGGCGATGTCATCGTTATCGTCAGCAAGCGATACCAGCTGCTCGGCTTCTAGTGCATTCGTCGCCCAGTTGCGCACAACGCGGTAGGTTCCGCCCTGGTCGGCGCGCTCAATAGGATGGTTCGCCACTGCGTCAAAGTGCTGGAAGGCTTCTTGCGGCGTGCTGAAGTGGAGATATGGGCGCCCGGCGAGGCGCTGGTCCGCTTCACGCGCGAGCAGGTCTTTGCGCAGTAGTGCAACCAGTTCCGGGGAAGACAGGCGCAGCGCTCGGGTAGCGACTGCGGAGCTATCTTCCGTGAGCGAGTTGACTGAGTTGGCGATATCGAAATGGTCGCGGCGCATGGAATCGAGCGCCAGCGGGACCAAGGCGCTACTTTTTGTTGCGCGACAGGCGCTCAGCATCAGCTGGGCCTGCATCGCTGTATTGGTATCGGGCAGCATGTGTTCGCGCTGCAGATTGATGATCGCTTGCTTCAGCGGCATTTCAGTCAGTTGAGCGATTTGGCGCACGGCAACGGCTGCGGCAATCTCAGGCTTCACGTCCTTGCGCCGCTCCAGGCTACGCCCGGCCAACGAGGCCGCGAACTGCCGCAGCTGCTCAGCGAGGAAGAAACCAGGTTGTACCTTGCCGCTTCTGATCTGGTCATCCATGAGGTGATGAGCTTTGATGCAGCCAGCGTAGATAGGGTCGCTCTCCATGTTGATATCTGCGGCGCTCCATACCAGCACGCCGCTGCTGTTGTACTCGGCGCGGTCGAGCGTCCAAACCTTGTGTTCGTTGAAGCCTACGCGGTACTCACCAGTCTCGGTGGGCGCGTACTGACCGCGAAACCAGATTGCTTCATTCATTCGCCACTCTCCCTCTGAGGCCTGCTCGCCGTAAGTTGGTTCAGTATTATAATACCGTGACAAGATGAGCGCGCAAACGCCCCGTGAGCAAACCTCAGCAAGGGTAGTTGTAGTGATTGTGTGGGAATGCGGCCATGGCTGATCACCACGGCGTCAGAGCCATGGAGTCTGCAGACGCAGTTGCCGTGGCCGCTGAGCCTTGGTTATTCGCCTACCGTGTCGTCCATGCCATGGGCACGGCGTATGCTCTGATCGGCATGCACATCTTCGATGGTCGGGCGCTTGGGCATTACTGCCAACAAGGGCGGAACTGATAGGCACGCGCCCACAACTGCGCCAACACACAGCCAGTTGTCATAGGCCGCGATCCAGCGGTTTCCGCAAGAAATTCAGCAGCAGAGCAGAGCTGGCTTTCAGACGGTTGCGCATCACGGTTCTTGAGATAGCCAGCTACGCCTTCGCGCTGCATGCGGAACCAGTAGTGAAGCCCGTCTTCGAGCTGGCCATCCTCTTCCCGAGCAAAACGCAGCGCTGTTTCTGGAGAAGCAATGAACATAGTGTTTTCCGTGATTAGTCGTCTTGTTGGGCAGGTGCTGCCCAGCCCAAATAATACGTAGCGGCCTCATACAGCGAAGTGCGTGGGTCATCCGTCCAAACCACGCGATCCGACCAAGCCTCAAGCTCTTCTTTCGGAATGTCGCAAAGGTCAGCAATCTCAGCAGTCCAGACCTGATCATTGAGAGCTTGGGCAGCGACCATAACGAGTTTGGCCAAGTCCTCGTCAGTGAGTGCCAACACCTTTTCGCGGAGCGTTGTCATGCTGATTTCCCTCAACTGGCGACTTGTTGCCGGGCTTGCCGGAAACGCTCTTGA
>NZ_RHQP01000052.1:0-22024 GCF_003935465.1 Pseudomonas sp. o96-267 | reverse complement strand
ATATGTGTATAAGACACAGGCCAATATGGTTTTATTTATACATGTCTGACGCAGTACCTTTCGCGGCCGCCTAAATGGCGGCCGCTGGCTTTTTCAGAATCGCTCTGGGCCTCGAATACAAGGGCGCGCGCTATCGTGGTTTTCAACGCCAGGGGCCCAAGGTTCCGACGATCCAGGAACACCTGGAAACGGCCTTGTCCAAGGTCGCTGGTGGTGCCCCAGTCAGCATTCTGTGCGCAGGGCGTACCGATGCCTCTGTGCATTCCAGTGGCCAGGTGGTGCACTTCGATACCACTGTCGAGCGCTCGCTGCATGCCTGGATCATGGGCGCCAACATGAACCTGCCCAATGACATCAGCGTGACCTGGGCGAAGGTGATGCCGGCACACTTTCATGCGCGCTTTTCGGCCATGGCGCGGCGCTACCGGTACGTGATCTACAATGATCCGATCCGCCCGGCGCACATGGCCGAGGAAGTTACCTGGAACCATCGGCCGCTGGATGTCGCACGCATGCGTGAGGCCGCTCGGGCGCTGGTCGGGACGCATGATTTCAGCGCATTCCGGGCGATGCGTTGTCAGGCCAAATCACCAGTCAAGACAGTGCATCACCTGCAACTGATCGAGCATGGCCGCTTCATCGTGCTGGATATCCGCGCCAATGCTTTTCTGCACCATATGGTGCGAAACATCGCTGGTGTGTTGATGACCATTGGTGCTGGCGAACGGCAACCGGAGTGGGCGCGCGAGGTGCTCGAGCGTGGCGATCGACATAGCGGGGGAGTGACAGCGCATCCCTACGGCTTATATCTGATACAGGTCGATTACCCGGATGAGTTCGAATTGCCGCAACGCTATCTCGGGCCTCATTTTCTCTCCGGTCTGCCGGACGTGCGACAGCCATAAGCCTTTGTTACCATCCGAGCCCGGATGGCGAGAGGTATGAACGTGACGGTCGTGCGCAGCAAGATTTGTGGTATCACCCGCATCGAGGATGCTCTGGCGGCGGTAGCGGCCGGAGCCGATGCCATCGGCCTGGTGTTCTACGGGAAAAGCCCACGAGCAGTCGGTGTCGGGCAGGCCGCAGCTATCCTGCAGGCGTTACCGCCGTTCGTGACCACTGTCGGGCTGTTCGTCGACATGCCGCGCGACCAACTGCAGCAGTTGCTGCAGCGCCTGCCGCTGGATCTGCTGCAGTTTCATGGTGATGAATCGCCGGCTGACTGTGAGGGCCATGGTCGCCCCTACATCAAGGCGCTGCGGGTCCGCCCCGGTGAGGACGTGGCTGCAGCCATGGCGCCCTACAGTGGTGCGCGGGGTATTCTGTTGGATACCTTCGTCGAGGGCGTGCCGGGGGGCACGGGTGCTTCGTTCGATTGGTCGCTGGTGCCGGAAAATGCTGCCAAGCCAATCATCCTGGCCGGCGGCCTCGATGCGGGCAATGTTGCAGAGGCCATTCGCCAGGTTCGCCCCTACGCCGTGGATGTCAGTGGTGGGGTCGAGGCCAGTAAAGGCATAAAGGATGCAGGCAAGATTCACGCATTCGTACAGGCGGTGCGTGATGCTCGATGTGACGGCAATTGAGGCAGGGCCGTCAATTAGCCTGTCACGCCGCCATGGGCTCGTTTCGACGGGCGCTGGGTGCGGCAGAAAAGAATTGCTGGAGATGGGCGTTTCACGATGAGGCGTTCATCCGAACCAACGGTTATGGAGAAATGACAGCATGAGCAACTGGTTGGTAGACAAACTCATTCCCTCGATCATGCGTTCCGAGGTGAAGAAGAGCTCTGTGCCCGAGGGCCTGTGGCACAAATGTCCGTCCTGTGATGCCGTGCTCTACCGTCCCGAGCTGGAAAAGACACTCGATGTCTGCCCCAAGTGCAATCACCACATGCGTATCGGTGCTCGCGCACGCATCGACATTTTCCTCGACGCCGAAGGCCGCGAGGAGATCGGTGCTGATCTGGAGCCGGTCGATCGCCTGAAATTCCGCGACAGCAAGAAGTACAAGGACCGTCTGGCTGGTGCGCAGAAGCAGACTGGTGAGAAGGATGCACTGATCTCCATGAGTGGCACCCTCGAAGGCATGCCGATCGCCGTTTGCGCGTTCGAGTTCTCCTTCATGGGCGGCTCGATGGGCGCCATCGTCGGCGAGCGTTTCGTTCAGGCGGCCAATGTCGCACTGGAGAAACGCTGCCCGCTGGTGTGCTTCTCTGCCTCCGGTGGTGCGCGCATGCAGGAAGCGCTGATCTCTCTGATGCAGATGGCCAAGACCTCGGCGGCTCTGGCGCGCTTGCGTGAAGAGGGCCTGCCGTTCATCTCCGTATTGACCGATCCGGTTTATGGCGGCGTCTCCGCCAGTTTGGCGATGCTTGGTGACGTCATCGTGGCCGAGCCGAAAGCGCTGATCGGTTTCGCCGGTCCACGCGTGATCGAGCAGACCGTACGCGAGAAATTGCCGGAAGGCTTCCAGCGTAGCGAGTTCCTCATCGAACATGGCGCCATCGACATGATCATTTCGCGCGACGAACTGCGTCCGCGCCTGGCGCGTCTGCTTGCGCAAATGATGAATCGCCCCTCTCCGGTTTCCCTGCCGGCCACTGCATGACCGAACGTAGCCTGGGCGAGTGGCTCGCTTACCTCGAGCAGTTGCATCCGTCGGCCATCGACATGGGCCTGGAGCGCTCGCGTGAGGTGGCGCAGCGGCTCGGCCTGGGCAAGCCAGCGCCATTGGTGGTTACCGTCACGGGCACCAATGGCAAGGGCTCTACCTGTGCCTTTCTCGCCAGTCTGATCGCAGCTCAGGGGCAGCGCGTTGGTGTCTATAGTTCACCGCACCTGCTGCGTTACAACGAGCGTGTGCTTGTGCAGGGGCGAGAAGCCAGCGACGACGAGTTATGCCAGGCTTTTGCGGCGGTCGAAGCCGCGCGCGGCGAGATCTCCCTGACCTATTTCGAGATGGGCACGCTGGCCGCTTTCTGGTTGTTCGAGCGTGCTCAGCTGGATGCCGTGGTGCTTGAGGTCGGCCTCGGTGGGCGCCTGGATGCGGTGAATCTGGTCGATGCCGATCTGGCTCTGATCACCAGCATTGGTCTGGATCACGCTGACTGGCTGGGCGATACCCGCGAGTCGGTCGCCTTCGAAAAGGCCGGGATCATGCGCGCCGGCATGCCCGCGTTGTGCGGTGATCTCGACCCGCCGCAGCCCTTGCTGGAACAGGCGGTGACCCTGGACACGCCGTTGTTCCTGCGTGGTCGCGACTACGACCTCGGTGTGCAGGCGCAGGGCTGGTCCTGGTATGGCCTTGACGTCAAAGGCCAGGTCCTGCGACTTGAGCACCTGCCGCTTCTCGATCTGCCAATGGAAAACGCTGCACTGGCGTTGCAGGCCTATGCGCTTCTGCCGCTGCCGTGGGATTACCAGCAGATCGTCCAGGCCCTGCTCGCCACGCGGGTAACCGGGCGTCTGGATCGTCGCGCGCTGGATTGGCGAGGCAAGTCACTCACACTGTTGCTCGATGTTGGGCATAATCCTCATGCGGCTGATTATCTGGCGCAGCGCCTGGAGAGTCGCCCGCTGAATGGAAAACGCTGGGCGGTGTTCGGTTTGTTGGCCGACAAGGACTTGCCTGGCGTGGTGGCGCCGCTTCTGAGCCTGGTTGCTGGCTGGGCCGTGGCGCCGCTGGATACGCCGCGTTCACGCTCTGCCGACGAGGTGGCCGAGCACCTGCGGGGGCAGGGCATGCTGGTGGCGCAATACCTGGACGTGCGTGCCGCGCTCGATGCGCAGTGCGAGCAGGCGGCAGAGGGTGACGAGATACTGTTGTTCGGATCGTTTTTCTGCGTGGCCGAGGCCCTGAATTGGCTGGCCCGCCCGGCTTGATAAGGGGATTGGGGATGGCAATGCTGGACAGTGGGCTCAAGCAGCGCATGGTTGGTGCTCTGGTGCTGGTGGCACTGGCGGTGATTTTCCTGCCGATGCTGCTGTCGCGCGAAGATGAGATGCGTCGCGTGGTGGTGGATGCGCCAGCCATGCCGCAAGCGCCGGCTACGGCCGAGATCATCGTGGAGCCTGCCGAGGTCGTTGAACCCGAAGAGTTGCCGCAGGAGCCGGTTCCCGTCGAAGAGGTGGAGCCTCAGGTCGTCGAGGTGCCTGAGCAGCCCGCGCCCACTGCGCCGCCCGTTGCGCAGCAGAGCACACCTGATCCGGTCAAGACCGAGCAAGCGACAAGCACTGCTCCTGCCAAGCCGGAAGGGCGCCTGGACGCCAATAGCCTGCCGATCAGCTGGTCGGTGCAGTTGGCCAGTCTGTCCAGTCGCGCTGGGGCAGAAAATCTGCAGAAAACTCTGCGCAGCCAAGGCTACAACGCCTATATCCGTGCCTTCGATGGCATGAACCGGGTGTTCGTCGGCCCGCTGATCGAGCGCGCCGAAGCCGAGCGTCTGCGTGATCAGCTCAATCGCCAGCACAAGCTCAGCGGTTTTGTCGTGCGCTTCCAGCCGGAAGCAGGCTAAGCAAGCAAGGGACTTTGCGGTGCCTGGTTACTCGATGTGCCGGGCTCTGCTAAAATGCTCCGCCTTTTCCGCTGGTAGGCCGCACCGTGGTATTCACCTGGGTCGATTGGGCGATCATCGCCGTCATCGCCATCTCTAGTTTGATCAGTCTCAAGCGCGGTTTCGTCAAGGAAGCCCTGTCGCTGCTGACCTGGATCATTGCAGGTGTGGTCGCCTGGATGTTCGGTGGCGCACTGGCTCAGCATCTCGTCGAATTTATCGAAACGCCTTCTGCGCGGGTCATCGCGGCCTGTGCCATTCTCTTCATCGCCACCTTGCTGGTGGGTGCTTTGGTCAATTTCCTCATTGGCGAGCTGATCCGCGTGACAGGCCTGTCCGGTACCGACCGTTTTCTCGGTATGGTTTTCGGCGCCGCGCGTGGTGGTTTGTTGGTGGTACTGCTGGTCGGGCTGATCAGCCTGGCGCCAGTGGAGCAGGATACGTGGTGGCAACAGTCGCAACTGGTGCCGCATTTTCTGATGGTCGCCGACTGGTCGAAGAACCTCATTCTGGGGTGGTCCGATCAGTGGTTTACCGGTGGATCGGCTCACCCAGCTGATCTGCTTTAAAAGAGTGGCCGCTGCGGAGTAACCGCTGCATCGGTCGCTGAATTAGCCTGAACTATCTAGCAGGGGTCGTGGCACATGTGTGGCATCGTCGGTATCGTCGGTAAATCGAACGTCAATCAGGCGCTGTATGACGGGCTCACCGTCCTCCAGCACCGCGGCCAGGATGCTGCCGGTATTGTCACCAGCCATGATGGCCGCCTGTTCCTGCGCAAGGACAATGGCCTGGTGCGTGACGTGTTCCAGCAGCGCCACATGCAGCGCCTGGTCGGTCACATGGGTATCGGCCATGTGCGCTACCCGACCGCTGGCAGCTCTAGCTCGGCCGAGGCTCAGCCGTTCTACGTCAACTCGCCGTACGGCATCACCCTGGCGCACAACGGCAACCTGACCAACGTCGAGCAGTTGGCCAAGGAAATCTACGAGTCCGATCTGCGCCACGTGAACACCAATTCCGACTCGGAAGTGCTGCTCAACGTGTTCGCCCACGAACTGGCCCAGCGCGGCAAGCTGCAGCCCACCGAGGAAGACGTGTTCGCTGCCGTTACCCACGTGCACGAGCGCTGCCTGGGCGGTTACGCCGTGGTGGCAATGATCACTGGCTATGGCATCGTCGGCTTCCGTGACCCCAACGGCATTCGCCCGATCGTGTTTGGCCAGCGTCATACCGACGAAGGCGTCGAGTACATGATCGCCTCCGAGAGCGTATCGCTGGACGTGCTGGGTTTCACCCTGATCCGCGACCTGGCACCGGGCGAGGCTGTGTACATCACTGAAGAGGGCAAGTTGTTCACCCGCCAGTGCGCGGCAAACCCGCAGTACGCGCCCTGCATCTTCGAGCACGTTTACCTGGCGCGCCCGGACTCGATCATGGACGGTATCTCGGTGTACAAGGCGCGTCTGCGCATGGGCGAGAAGCTGGCTGACAAGATCCTGCGCGAGCGTCCAGAGCACGACATCGACGTGGTCATCCCGATTCCCGACACCAGCCGCACGGCGGCGCTGGAGTTGGCCAATCACCTGGGCGTGAAATTCCGCGAAGGTTTCGTCAAGAATCGCTACATCGGCCGTACCTTCATCATGCCCGGCCAGGCGGCACGCAAGAAATCCGTGCGGCAGAAACTCAACGCCATCGAGCTGGAGTTCCGCGGCAAGAACGTGATGCTGGTGGACGACTCCATCGTGCGTGGCACGACCTGTAAGCAGATCATTCAGATGGCCCGCGAGGCCGGAGCGAAGAATGTCTACTTCTGCTCTGCGGCCCCGGCAGTGCGCTACCCGAACGTCTACGGTATCGACATGCCCAGCGCCCATGAGCTGATTGCCCATGGTCGTACCACCGAGGAAGTCTGCGAGCTGATCGGTGCCGACTGGCTGATCTATCAGGATCTGCCGGATCTGATCGAGGCCGTCAGCGGCAGCAAGAAGATCAAGATCGACAACTTCGACTGCGCGGTGTTTGACGGCAAGTACGTCACTGGCGACGTCGATGAGGCCTACCTGGATAAGATCGAGCAGGCGCGTAATGATGCCAGCAAGGTCAAGTCGCAGGCAGTCAGCGCGATCATCGATCTGTATAACAACTGATGCGAGCGGGCAGGGCAGCGGTCCTGCCCGGTCCGTAGCCCGGATGCAATCCGGGGGAATGTCACTCTGAATTTCCCGGATTGCATCCGGGCTACTTTTTGTGAGGTAGCGATATGACTCTGGAATGGGAAGCCGGCAGGCTGGACAGTGACCTGGATGGCGTGGGCTTCGACACCTTGGCCGTGCGTGCAGGTCAGCACCGTTCGCCTGAAGGCGAGCATGGCGAAGCGTTGTATCTGACCTCCAGTTACGTGTTTCGTACCGCTGCCGATGCTGCCGCGCGTTTTGCTGGCGAAGTGCCGGGCAACGTCTATTCGCGCTATACCAACCCTACCGTGCGTACCTTCGAGGAGCGCATTGCCGCACTGGAAGGCGCCGAACAGGCGGTGGCCACTGCCTCCGGCATGTCGGCGATCCTCGCCATCGTCATGAGCCTGTGCAGTGGCGGTGACCATGTGTTGGTATCGCGCAGCGTATTCGGTTCGACCATCAGCCTGTTCGAGAAGTACCTCAAGCGCTTTGGCATCGAGGTGGATTACGTGCCGCTGGCGGATCTTGATGCCTGGCAGGGCGCGTTCAAGCCCAATACCAAACTGCTGTTCGTCGAGTCGCCTTCCAATCCGCTGGCCGAACTGGTGGATATCGCCGCACTGGCCGAGATCGCCCATGCTCGCGGCGCGCTGCTGGCAGTGGACAACTGTTTCTGCACGCCGGCCCTACAGCAGCCGCTGAAACTTGGCGCAGATATCGTCATGCATTCGGCGACCAAGTACATCGACGGCCAGGGCCGTGGTCTGGGCGGTGTGGTTGCCGGTCGCAGTGAGCAGATGAAGGAAGTGGTGGGTTTCCTGCGTACCGCCGGGCCGACCCTCAGCCCGTTCAACGCCTGGATGTTCGTCAAGGGCCTGGAGACGCTGCGTATCCGTATGCGCGCGCAGAGCGAGAGTGCCCTGCAACTGGCTCTATGGCTGGAACAGCAGCCGCAGGTCGAGCGTGTGTACTACGCTGGCCTGCCCAGCCATCCGCAGCACGAGCTGGCGAAGAAGCAGCAGAGCGCCTTTGGCGCGGTGGTCAGTTTCGAGGTCAAGGGCGGCCGTGACGCCGCATGGAAAGTGATCGATGGCACTCGCGTCATTTCGATCACCACCAACCTCGGCGACACCAAGACCACCATCGCCCACCCGGCAACCACTTCGCACGGTCGGCTGACGCCGCAGGAGCGCGCCAATGCTGGCATCCGCGACAGCCTGATTCGCGTTGCAGTAGGCCTGGAAGAGCTGGAAGACCTCAAGACAGATCTGGCGCGCGGCCTGGCCGCACTCTGAGCATGTTGGAGTGGGGCACGAATGACACGCCCAACAATGGGCGTGTCGCGTTGGTCACCGGAGCCGCGCATGGTATCGGCCTGGGCATCAGTGCCTGGCTGATCACCGAGGGTTGGCAGGTGGTGCTGGCCGACGTGGACCGTGAGCGGGGCTCCAAGGTAGCGCGTGTGCTGGGTAACAATGCCTGGTTCGTAGCCATGGACGTAGCCAAGGAAGATCAGGTCAGTGTCGGTGTTGCCGAGATACTCGGCCAGTTCGGCCGACTCGATGCGCTGGTGTGCAATGCAGCTATCTCCGATCCGCACACCCCGCCGCTGGAGTCGCTCGATCTCAAGCGCTGGAATCGTACGCTGGCGGTCAACCTGACCGGTGCCATGCTGCTGGCCAAGCACTGCGCGCCGTATCTGCGTGGTCATCGCGGCGCCATCGTCAATATCGCCTCGACCCGTGCCAGCCAGTCCGAAGCCGATTGCGAGGCCTACGCTGCGAGCAAGGGTGGCCTCGTTGCGCTCACGCATGCGCTATCGGTCAGCCTGGGGCCGGAGGTGCGGGTCAACTGCGTCAGCCCTGGCTGGATCGACGCTCGTGACCCGTCGCAGCAACGCCTGGAGCCACTGTCGGTGTTCGATCATGCGCAGCATCCGGTTGGCCGTGTCGGTACGGTAGAGGATGTCGCGGCGCAGGTTGCCTGGCTGCTCTCCGATGCGGCCGGTTTCGTCACCGGGCAGGAGTTCGTCATCGATGGCGGCATGAGCCGCAAGATGATCTACCAAGACTGATTGGTAGGAGCGAGCTCTGCTCGCGAAATGCAGTGTTGCAGGCGCTTCGCGAGCTGCGCTAGCCCCCTACGGACTCGATAGAAACGAAAAAGGCTCCCGAAGGAGCCTTTTTCATGTGTGGCCGAATTACATGTTGGGGTAATTCGGGCCACCGGTGCCTTCCGGCGCAACCCAGGTGATGTTCTGGGCCGGGTCCTTGATGTCGCAGGTCTTGCAGTGCACGCAGTTCTGCGCGTTGATCTGGAATTTCTTCTCGCCGTCTTCCTGCGTCACCACTTCGTACACGCCGGCCGGGCAGTAACGCTGCGCCGGTTCGTCGTACAGCGGCAGGTTCTTCGCCAGCGGGATGCTCGGGTCAGTGAGCTTCAGGTGGCAGGGCTGCTCTTCTTCGTGGTTGGTGTTGGAGAGGAACACCGAGCTCAGTTTGTCGAAGCTGAGTTTGCCGTCCGGTTTTGGGTAGGCGATCTTCGTGCTCTCTGCGGCCGGCTTCAGGCAGGCGTAATCCGGCTTGTTGTCGTGCAGGGTGAAGGGGATCTTGCCGCCGAAGATGTTCTGATCCAGCCAGTTTATGCCGCCGCCAACGATGGCGCCGTACTTGTGGATGGCTGCGCCGAAGTTACGGCTGCGGAACAGCTCGTCGTAAAGCCAGCTGGCTTTGAAACCATCGACGTAGTTGTTCAGATCGTCACCGCCCTCACGGCCAGCGGCCAGAGCTTCGGTGATGGCGTCGGCGGCGAGCATGCCGGATTTCATCGCGGTGTGGCTGCCCTTGATCTTGGCGAAGTTCAGCGTGCCGAGGTCGCAGCCGATCAGGGCGCCACCCGGGAAGACCATCTTCGGTAGCGAGTTCAGGCCGCCCTTGGCGATGGCGCGGGCGCCATAGGCCACGCGCTTGCCGCCTTCCAGGTACTGGGCAATCACCGGGTGGTGCTTGTAGCGCTGGAATTCGTCGAACGGCGACAGGTGCGGGTTGGCGTAGGACAGGTCGATGATCAGGCCCACTACGACCTGGTTGTTCTCCAGGTGATAGAGGAAGGAGCCGCCTGTATTCTCGGTGCCCATGATGTCCATCGGCCAACCAGCGGTGTGCACCACCAGACCCTGGTCATGCTTGGTCGGGTCGATATCCCAGATTTCCTTGATGCCGATGCCGTAATGCTGGGCATCGGCTTCGCTGTCGAGGTTGTACTTCTTGATCAGCTGCTTGCCGATGTGGCCACGGCAGCCTTCGGCGAACAGGGTGTACTTGGCACGCAGTTCCATGCCCGGGGTGTAATAGCCTTCCTTCGGATTGCCTTCGCGATCGACGCCCAGATCACCGGTGACGATGCCGCGTACCACGCCGCTTTCGTCGATCAGCGCTTCCTGAGCGGCGAAGCCTGGGTAGATCTCTACACCCAGGTTCTCGGCCTGCTGAGCCAGCCAGCGGCACAGGTTGCCCAGGGAAATAATGTAATTGCCTTCGTTGTGCATGGTTTTCGGCACAAAGAAGTCTGGAATTCGGGTAGCCTTGTCGGCGTCGCGCAGCAGATAGATGTCATCGCGCTTGACCGGGGTGTTCAGCGGGGCGCCGAGCTCTTTCCAGTCGGGGAAGAGTTCATTGAGGGCGCGCGGTTCGAACACTGCACCGGAGAGGATATGAGCGCCAACTTCGGAGCCTTTCTCGACCACGCAGACGCTGATCTCTTGACCCGCTTCAGCGGCTTTCTGCTTCAGTCGGCAGGCGGCGGACAGTCCGGACGGGCCGGCGCCGACGATGACGACGTCGAACTCCATAAATTCGCGTTCCACAGGCTATCTCCTACTCAAGGCTCTTCGATGTTTTATATTGGAGGGCACGGCTCACCCCCTAACCGCGGCGTGGGCATTATATCTACACCCTCTCTGCGGGCCAATACAAACGTTTGTTTGAATTTTCTGTAGGCCTGTTAGAATCGTACTACATCGCGGATGACCGGCCAGTTCGCTGTATTGACCAGGCCAGGCCGCGGGGTCAAGATACGGGCGGTTTTGCGCTCGCCGTCTGGGCTGAAAGGTTGGCTCCTGCCAATTTATATCGCTGACCAGGCTCGCCTTGGCGAGATTCTTATTCACCGGAGAGTAACGAGGAATCCATGAAGGTTCTTGTAGCTGTCAAACGAGTGGTTGACTACAACGTCAAGGTTCGCGTCAAGGCGGACAACAGCGGCGTCGACCTCGCCAACGTCAAGATGTCCATGAACCCCTTCTGCGAAATCGCCGTGGAAGAAGCCGTACGCCTGAAGGAGAAGGGCGTGGCGAGCGAAATCGTCGTCGTCTCCATCGGCCCGGCTACCGCTCAAGAACAGCTGCGCACCGCGCTGGCTCTGGGTGCCGACCGCGCTATCCTGGTCGAATCCAATGACGAGCTGAACTCCCTGGCCGTGGCCAAGCTGCTCAAGGCAGTGGTCGACAAGGAGCAGCCGCAGCTGGTGATCATGGGCAAGCAGGCCATCGACAGCGACAACAACCAGACCGGCCAGATGCTGGGCGCCCTGACTGGCTTCGGCCAAGGCACCTTCGCCTCCAAGGTCGAAGTGGCTGGCGACAAGGTCAACGTCACCCGTGAGATCGATGGCGGTCTGCAGACCGTTGCGCTGAACCTGCCGGCGATCGTCACCACCGACCTGCGCCTGAACGAGCCGCGCTACGCGTCGCTGCCGAACATCATGAAGGCCAAGAAGAAGCCGCTGGAAACCGTTACCCCGGACGCCCTGGGCGTTTCCACCGCTTCCACCGTCAAGACCCTGAAAGTCGAAGCGCCAGCTGCTCGCAGCGCAGGCATCAAGGTCAAGTCCGTGGCTGAACTGGTCGAGAAACTGAAGAACGAGGCGAAGGTAATCTAAATGACTATCCTGGTTATCGCTGAACACACCAATGCCGCTCTGGCTCCTGCCACGCTGAACACCGTTGCCGCTGCGCAGAAGATCGGTGGCGACATCCACGTGCTGGTAGCCGGTGCCAACGCTGGCGCTGCTGCCGAAGCCGCTGCCAAGATCGCTGGCGTGGCCAAAGTCCTAGTTGCCGACAACGCTGCCTATGCCAACCAGCTGCCGGAGAACGTTGCTCCGCTGGTAGCCGAGCTGGGCAAGAGCTACAGCCACATCCTGGCTGCCGCCACCAGCAACGGCAAGAACATCCTGCCGCGCGTCGCTGCTGCACTGGACGTCGATCAGATCTCCGAGATCATCGCCGTTGAAAGCGCCGACACCTTCAAGCGCCCGATCTATGCCGGTAACGCCATCGCGACCGTGCAGTCCTCGGCTGCCATCAAGGTGATCACCGTACGTAGCACCGGTTTCGATGCCGCTGCTGCCGAAGGTGGCTCCGCTGCTGTTGAAGCCGTTTCCGGTCCGACCGATGCCGGCAAGTCCGCCTTCGTTGGCGAAGAGCTGGCCAAGTCCGACCGTCCGGAACTGACCGCTGCCAAGATCGTCGTATCCGGCGGCCGTGGTATGGGCAATGGCGACAACTTCAAGCACCTGTACTCCCTGGCTGACAAGCTGGGCGCTGCAGTCGGCGCTTCCCGCGCTGCGGTCGACGCCGGTTTCGTCCCGAACGATATGCAGGTCGGTCAGACCGGCAAGATCGTTGCGCCGCAGTTGTACATCGCCGTCGGTATCTCCGGCGCGATCCAGCACCTGGCCGGTATGAAGGACTCCAAGGTGATCGTCGCGATCAACAAGGACGAAGAGGCGCCGATCTTCCAGGTCGCCGACTACGGTCTGGTTGCCGACCTGTTCGAAGCTGTACCTGAGCTGGAGAAGTCGGTCTAAACCGCTTTTCCCGCAACGAAAAAACCCGCTCACCAGAGCGGGTTTTTTATTGCCTGCGCGTTGCTCGCGATCAGCGCCTGGCCATCACTTCAGGCCTTCGAGAAAGTCTCGGTAGAGCAGGGCGCTTTCTTCAGGACGTTCGAGCATGGGTGCGTGACCGACGTTATCCATGATCACCACACTGGGTTTGTTCAGCAGGGGTTGCATGACCTCGATGCTGGAGATATCCAGCACGCGGTCCTGCCTGCCCCAGAGCAGCAGGGTCGGCGCCTGAATCTTGGACAGCTCGGGCGCCAGCGGCACTGGGCGCTCCACGAGTTGCTTGAATACCTGGTCGTAATGCGTGGCCTTGGCCATGGCGCGTTCGCCCAGATAGCGTTTGAGCGATTCCGGCAGGTAGGGCGGTTCGAAGAAGACGAAATGCAGCAGCTTGTCGAAATCCTGCGGCTGTTTGACCACCAGCGGGTTTGGCGAGCCACTGGTCAGCAGTTGATACAGTTCGCTCTTGCTTGGGCTGTCGATCCCGGCATTGGCGAACAGTGCCAGCGAGCGGACGCGTTCC
This sequence comes from Pseudomonas sp. o96-267, assembly GCF_003935465.1. Lineage (NCBI taxonomy): Bacteria > Pseudomonadati > Pseudomonadota > Gammaproteobacteria > Pseudomonadales > Pseudomonadaceae > Pseudomonas > Pseudomonas sp. o96-267. The sequence continues at coordinate 8,859 of NZ_RHQP01000052.1, read as the reverse complement.
GGGTAGCGCGCGGCGAAGAGGGCGGCAATCTGTCCGCCCATCGAGTTGCCCAGCACGTGCGCCTGCTGGATGCCCAGCGCGTCGAGGATATCCGCCAGGCGCTCGGCCTGGGTACCGACGTCGTAGCTGCCAGGCGGCAGATCGCTGTCGCCGAAGCCCGGCAGGTCCAGTGCGATGACGCGATAGTCCTGAGTCAGGTGGCGGGAAAAACGCAGCCAGTTATCCTTGTCTGCAGCGAACCCGTGGAGCAGTACCAGGGTTTCGCCGCTTGCCGGTCCTCCCCGGTAATAATGGATGTTAAGATTGTGGACAGATAGTTGCTCGTGACTGAGCCCGGCGCGGTACTGTTCTATCAGGCGCAGGCTGGCCAGTTGAGTCGCTGGAACGAAATACAGCGTGGCGGCGCTGCCTGATAGCAGAAGCAGCAGTGCGAACAGCAGTTTTTTCATGGCGCGTCCTTATCGCGAATTATTATGGCGGCGCCATTAAGCTAGCATGAACACCGAGGATGCCGGGGTGCCAAGACCATCCCACCGATCAACGCATAAACCGAGAGTAGCCAATGCCAGAGCGTTGTCTGTTTAAGTCGCTGTTGCTGTGGTGCGCCCTGGCTCTGATGCCAGCCGCTGCTCTGGCTGCCGGTAAGTGCGAGCGCCTGGTGGCGACCGGCAACCCGGAGTATCCCCCTTATCTTTGGCGTGACCCGCAGAATCCGCAGCAACTGATCGGCGCCAATGCCGACCTGCTCAAGCATCTGGCCAAGGAACTGGGCGTGGTGGTCGACGTGATCTACACCGGGCCTTGGTCGCGCGCGCAGGACGAAGTGCGTACCGGCCGTGTCGACCTGCTGGCTGGGGCGTTTCTGACGCTACCGCGTCTGGAGAACATGGATTACGTGCACCCTGCATTCTTCTTCACGCCGAGCGTGGTCTGGGTGCGCAAGGGCGAGGCCTTTCCCTACGGCAGTTGGATCGACCTGCAAGGGCATACCGGCGACACCTTGGTGGGCAATAGCTTCGGCCAGCAGTTCGACGCCTTCGCCAAGCAGAACCTGAAGCTGGAGGGTGTCTCCAGCCTGACGCAGGCTTTCCAGAAACTGCTGCTCGGCCGCACCGACTACGTGCTCTACGAGCGCTACCCCGGCCTCGCGCTCGCCGAGACGCTGGGTATGGACGATGACCTGGAGGTACTGGATCCGCCGATTTCCAGCGAAGGCCTCTACCTTACCTTGTCGCACAATTCGGCGTGCAACGAGCCCTGGCTGCGTGGCCAGCTGGCGCGGAAAATGACAGAAATGGTCGCCGCCGGCCTGCCTGAGCAGTTCCTACAAAGCAATCTAGAGCTTTGGAAGGCGCAGCAGATGCAGCCCGACCCGGTTGGCGACGTCACTCAGTAGGAAAATCTCGTGATCAATCGACCCCTTCCCTTGCTGCTGGCGCTGGGCCTGACGGCCTGTGCGAGCGATCCTGCACCCGTCGAACAACTGCGTCTGACCGAACAGGCGTTGGCGCAGACCAAGTCCCTGGGTGTGGTCAGCGAGCAATCGGAGTCGCTGCGCCAGGCTGAGGACAAGTTCGCGCAGGCCCAGGCCGCCATGCGGGACGATGAGAACAAGCAGGCGCGCCAGCTCGCCGAACAGGCCGAGCTTGATGCGCGCCTGGCCGAGGCTGAGCACCTCAACGGTAAAGGACGGGAACAGCTGAATGAACTCAATCAGCGCATCGGCCGTCTGCGTCAGCAACTGGGGGCCATGTGATGAGGGCGTATGGTTATCTGGGCAGTCTGGCGCTGGTCGTTACCTTGCTCAGTGGTTGCGCGACCAACCAGATGGCGAGTGAGCAGGCGCTGGAAGAGGCGCGTCTGAGCTTCCAGGCGGTCAAGGAAGATCCCAGCGTGCTGCGCGCTGCACCCAAGGACGTGATTCGCGCCGGCGAATCACTGGGCCGTGCCGAGCGCCTGTCCAGCTACTGGGGCAGTGGTGACGATGTGCGTCATTACGCTTACCTCAGCCAGCGCTATGCCGCGATCGCCCGCCAGCACAGTGATATCAGCCTCAACCAGGAGCGGGCGGCCAAGCTCGAGCTGGAGCGCCAGCGTCTGCAACTGACGCTGCGCGAGGCCAAGCTGATGAGCGTGCAGCAGCATAACGGGTGGCTGGAAGAGCAGATGGTCAGCCTCGCCACCAGCGAGACCGAGCGGGGCCTGGTGATGACCCTCGGTGACATGCTGTTCGACGCCGGCCGCGCCGATCTACAGCCGGCCGCCAACCGCACGGTGCTCAAGCTCGTGCAATTCCTGCAGATCAACCCGCAGCGCCGCGTGCGTATCGAGGGCTATACCGACAACACCGGCGACGCTGCCGAGAATCTCGAGCTTTCCCGCGCGCGGGCGCAGGCCGTGGCCGACCTGCTGGTCGACCTGGGCGTGGATGCCAAGCGGATTCAGGTAGCTGGTTACGGGGTCGACTTCCCTGTTGCGGAAAATGCCTCTGCCCGTGGCCGGGCGCAGAATCGGCGGGTGGAGATTGTCTTCTCCGACGAGCGAGGCCAGCTCGGCGCCGAGCGCTGAGGGTCAGCAGTCAAGAACCCCGGCATCGTCCGGGGTTTTTTATGCCTTGAATCAGGCTTAGACGTGGTGTTTTACGCATACAGACAGTTGGTACAGAGCTGCTTGTGAAAAGTGTTTTCATCTGTGCCGGTACAATTGTGTAGCAATAGGTTACTGTTATGCTCCAGTGATCTGAAGGATATCGCCATGACCAATCTGTTGCTTTACCAACGCATCGCTCAGCAGTTGGCCGAGGATATTCGTCGTGGCGTCTACCAGCCGGGTGAACGCGTGCCCTCGGTGCGCAAGATGAGCGCCCAGCTCAATGTCAGCCACGCCACGGTGTTGCAGGCGTACGCCAATCTCGAGGATCAGGGCCTGATCCGAGCGCGGCCGCAGTCGGGCTTCTACGTACATCAGACACCGGCACTGACCGCGCCGACTCCGGATATCGCCAAGGTTGAGCGGCCGGGCCTGGTGACTCGCGCCAGCATCATCAATCAGGTGCTTACCGAGTCGCGTCGCGAGGGCGTATTCCCGCTGGGCGCCGCGGTGCCGCATGTCGACTACTTGCCGGTGCGTGCGCTGCACCAGCAACTGGCCAAGGTCACGCGCTTTCACAGTCCGCGTGCCTTCAGCTACATGTTCAGCCCCGGCTTTGAGCCGCTGCGTCGCCAAGTGGCGATCCGCATGCGCGATGCCGGCGTGGTGGTCGACCCGTCCGAGGTGGTGATCACCCATGGCTGCGTCGATGCGCTGCAGATGAGCCTGCGCGTGCTGACCAAGCCAGGTGACCTGATCGCGGTGGAGTCGCCGACCTACTACGGCCTGCTGCAGTTGGCCGACCTGCTGGGGCTCAAGGTCATCGAGATCCCGTGCGACCCCACCACCGGCATCAGCCTCGAAGCGCTGCAACTGGCGGCCAACCAGTGGCCGATCAAGGCACTGGTGCTGACGGCGCGGCTGTCCAATCCGCTTGGTGGCACCATCCCCGAGGAGCGCCAGCGTCAGTTGTTGCGCCTGGCTGGCGATTACGATTTCCAGATCGTCGAAGACGATATTTACGGCGAGCTGATGTTCGAACAGGGCCCGACCAAGGCGCTCAAGTCTCATGATCGCGACAGCCGGGTGATCTATTGCTCGAGCTTCTCCAAGACGCTTTCGCCCGGTGTGCGCATCGGCTGGATCGTCGCTGGCAAGTATCAGGACGAGATCCAGCGGCTGCAGACTTTCTCCACCCATTCGGCGTGCAGCGTCACCCAGATGGCCGTAGCGGCCTACCTGGAGAATGGCGGGTACGACCGTCACCTGCGGCATATCCGTCAGGAGTACCGCAAGAACCTCAGCGCCTTCCAACTGGCGGTGCAGCAGTATTTCCCGGTTGGTACGCAGATGACCCGGCCCAAGGGCGGCTTCATTCTCTGGGTCAGCCTGCCGGCGCGGGTCAACACCAAGGATCTGCATGTGCGCGCGCTGCAGCAGGGCATCTCCATCGCACCGGGACTGATCTTCAGCAACACCGAGCAGTTCAACCATTGCGTACGCCTTAACTGCGGCATCCCGTGGAATCGCGAGGCGGAGAGGGCGTTGATGACCCTGGGCATGCTGGCCACGCAGCTGTGCCAGGAAGCGGGCGGTTCCTGGGAGGATTAAAAAGTCCGTCTCGTTTTAACCCGATTCATCGAAGGGCTGCGTCTACCTGAGCGAAGGTCTCGTGCCATTGCTCAGGAGGTGCACCATGTCCGTTTATTCCTCGTTGCTCGTTCGCCCATTCGCCGTCGGTTTTTCCGCGGGGACCTTGCTGTTGCTCGCCGCCTGCAGCGCCTCTGGCCCGGAGCCGGAAGCCCAGGCCAACTCGGAACCGGCGGCGACACTCGTCCGTGAACGTCTGGCTGCGCCCGTAGCAGCCGAGATGCCTGCCGCAGGCAGCCAGAAACGCATGTCGGCCCTGGCTTACGCGCCGTCGCCCATCGCCGATGTCCTGCCACCGGGCTACCGCGATGAGTCACGCGAGCAATACCAGGCCTATGCCGACAATCCGGTGTTCGCCGTTGCCGAGACACCGGTGTCCACCTTCAGCATCGATGTCGATACCGGTAGCTACGCCAACGTGCGGCGTTTCCTCAACGGTGGGCAACTGCCGCCGAAGGACGCCGTGCGCCTGGAAGAGCTGGTCAACTACTTCCCCTATGCCTATCCGCTGCCGCAGGGCGCCGCACCTTTTGGCGTCAGCACCGAGTTGGCGGTGACGCCGTGGAATCCGCAGACACGCCTGCTGCGCATCGCCATCAAGGCGTCGGATCGCAGCGTGGATGAACTGCCGCCGGCCAACCTGGTGTTTCTGGTCGACGTGTCTGGTTCGATGCATCGCCGCGAAGGCCTGCCGATGGTGCAGGGCACCCTTAAATTGCTGGTCGAGCAGTTGCGTCCGCAGGATCGCGTCTCGCTGGTCACCTATGCCGGTGACAGCCAGGTGGTGCTCGATTCCACGCCCGGCAGCGACAAGGCGAAGATCCGTGCGGCCATCGATCAGCTCAGTGCGGGTGGTTCGACGGCAGGGGAGTCGGGCATCCAGCTGGCCTACAAGCAGGCGGGCAAGCACCAGATCGATGGCGGCATCAATCGCATCCTGCTGGCCACCGATGGCGACTTCAACGTCGGCATCAGCGACTTCGACAGCCTCAAGCAGCTGGCTGCCGACAAGCGCAAGAGCGGCGTCTCGCTGACCACCCTGGGTTTTGGCGTGGACAACTACAACGAGCGCCTGATGGAGCAGCTGGCCGACGCCGGCAATGGCAATTACGCCTATATCGACAACCTGCGCGAGGCGCGCAAGGTGTTGGTGGATCAGCTCGGCTCGACCCTGGCCACGGTGGCCAGCGACGTGAAGCTGCAACTGGAATTCAACCCGAGCGAGGTTAGCGAGTACCGCTTGCTGGGCTACGAGAACCGCGCACTCAAGCGTGAGGATTTCAGCAATGACAAGGTCGATGCCGGCGATATCGGCGCAGGGCATACCGTTACCGCGCTGTACGAGATCGTCCCGGCCGGTGCCAAGGGCTGGCTGGAGCCGCTGCGTTATCAGACCAGTGCCCAGCCCGCGAGCAAGAGCGGCGAACTGGCCTGGTTGCGGATTCGCTACAAGACGCCGGGGGAGGCGTCCAGCCGGATGCTGGAGCGGCCCATTGCGCGTGCCGAGGCGACGCCGGTCGCGGCTGCCAGCGAGGATCTGAGGTTCGCCGCTGCGGTCGCGGCCTTCGCCCAACAGCTCAAGGACGGTCGCTACACCGGCGACTTCGATCTGGCGCAGAGCATCGCGCTGGCGCGCTCGGCCAAGGGCGAGGATCACTTCGGTCTGCGTGGCGAGTTCATCCAGCTGGCCGAAATCGCCCAGAGCCTGCACACTTCCGGCTCCACACCAGTAAGAGTTCAGCAGTGAACGCACCTCTCACGGATGACGACGCCGCTTTGTTGCGGCGTTACCGCCGAGGCGATGCCGCGGCCTTTAATGCGCTCTACCAGCGCCATCGGCTGGGCCTGTTTCGCTTTCTGCTCGGCCTGTGCGGCGATCACGCCCTGGCCGAAGAAGTGTTCCAGGAAACCTGGATGAGCCTGGTGCGAAGCCAGAGCGAGCAGCGCGAGTCGGTGCTGTTCAAGACCTGGCTGTACCAGATCGCCCGCAACCGCTTGATCGATCACTGGCGCAAGACGGGCCGACATCAGGCCGGGCATGACGAATACGATGAAGGCCAGCATGCCCAGGCCGATCCGCAGCCAAGCCCTGAGCAGCAGTGGAGCCTCAGTCGCGACAGTGAGCGGCTGCAGGCGGCACTGGCCGACCTTCCGGAAGACCAGCGCGAAGTGTTCCTGCTGCGCGCCCATGGCGACCTGGAACTGAACGAGATTGCCGAGTTGACCCGCACGCCGGCCGAGACGGTCAAGAGCCGTCTGCGCTATGCCTTGCAGAAGCTACGCCGGCTGTTGGCCACCGAGGAGTTGTCCGTATGAACCATGAACGAGAACCTCTGGACCACGAGCAGGCGCTGCTGGCGCATTTTCGTGCCCATGGCAGCGGCGAACCTTCGGCCGAGCTGGATGCGCGCATTCTGACGGCGGCCAGTGCGGCTGCTCGTGAAGCGCGTCAGGCCGACAAGCCTGAATCTGGCTGGGTGCAGCGCCTGCATCAATGGTTGTTTGGCAGTGGCCGCCAGCGCTGGTCGGTGGCCGTGGCCGGGTTGGCCTGTGTCGGGATTGGCGCCAGCCTGACTTGGCGCACTCTGGAGCAGACGCCAGATGCCTTTGATGCCGTACCGCCCAGCGTGGCCATGAGCCCCGCTGCACCAGCCCCGACACCGATGGCGGCCAAGCGTGCTGCCGAGAACGAGTCGGTGGCGCGTATGGCTGTCCCTCAGGAGCGCATGAGGAGCCAGGCGCCTTCTGCCGATATAGCGGAGGCACCGATGGCCAGCACGGCGGCAATTGCTCCGATGGCAGAATTGGTGATCCAGAGCGAACCACGCGAGGCGTTGCTGCGTCTGCTGGAGCTGCGCAAGGCCAATAAGCAGGAGGAGGCGCAGCGTCTGCTGGAGCAGCTCAAGGCCGATTATCCGCAACTGGATATCGAGGCCGAGCTCGAGCATCTGGCTAACGAGCCGTCAGCCGAATGAGCTTCCGGGTAAAAGTCGTGTAAGTCGACTTGTCAGGCGCGCCCAGGCGGAGGAGCATGGGCGCGTTACTGATCGAGTTACCCTTGTCCCATGATGCGTAAGTCTATTCTTTTATTCCTGTGCCTGGGTTGGCTGAGCGCGTGTGAGCGCGAGCCGGAGCCCGTTGCGCAGCAGCCTGAGGTAAAGCCGGCAGTGGTTGCAGCACCTGCGCCCGTTGTCGAGGTTGCCAAGCCCGAGCCTGTCGAACCTGCGCCGCCTGCCAAGGTGGTCGAAAGCAAGCCCGTGCCTCCTGCCAAACCGCCTGTTGCCGCGAAGCCCAAGCCTGCTGCGGCACCACAACCCAAGCCCGCCGAGCCCGAATCGAAGCTGGCGCTGGACCTGAACGTGCCGCAGGAGCTGTTCGAACAAGCACTGGAAAGCGAAACGCGCGAGGAACTGTTGCCGGTGCTGCCGCCACTGTTTGGCGAGAAACCCGAAGTCCAGAGCCCGTTCCAGATCAGCGGTCGGCTGATCAGCAACGAGCGAGTGGACGACTACTGGGATTCGATCGAAGGTGCCGAGGTGCAATTCGAATTCAAGCAGTAGCCGTGCGCGCTGGGCAAGGCGCGAACCCCACGGTTGTCTTGGTGCGCGCGGCGCACGCCATGGGGCAGGCATCGAGACCTCAATCGACGAACAGATCCGGCACGAGGCTGCCGCCAGCGGGGTCGAAGCGGTACTGCTCGAAGTCACTGACGCCCTGCTCGCGCAGGATCTCCTCGTCGATCAGCAGGCGCCCGGTGATGCTGCGGCCCTGGCTGGCCAGGATCGCGTGGGCCGCGTCGGCCATGATCGCCGGGGTGCGCGCGCGCTTGAAGGCGTCGCGGCTGCCCAGCTCGAACTCGATGGCGGCGGTGGCGATCATGGTCTTCGGCCACAGCGAGTTGACGCTGATGCCGTACTTCTTGAACTCCTCGCTCATGCCCAGGGTAAGCATGCTCATGCCGTACTTGGTGACGGTGTAGGGGCCGTGTTGGGCGAACCATTTAGCGTCTAGGTTGAGTGGCGGCGAGAGGTTGATGATGTGCCCGCCAGCGCTTTTCTTGATATAGGGAAGTGCGGCCTGGCTGCAGACCATCACGGCGCGGGTGTTGATCTGGTACATCAGGTCGAAACGCTTGGGTTCGAGCTTCTCCACGCCCACCAGCTTGATCGCGCCGGCGTTGTTGACGAGGGCGTCGATGCCGCCGAAATGTTCGGCGGCCTGGGCCATGGCAGCTGCCACGGCCTGTTCGTCACGCACGTCCAACTGCAGGGATAGCGCCTTGCCGCCTGCGGCCTCGACCTCGGCGGCGACGCTGAAGATGGTGCCTTCGAGTTTCGGGTGAGGCTCGGCGCTCTTGGCCGCGATGACGATATTGGCGCCATCGGCGGCGGCCTTGAGGGCGATCTCGCGGCCGATGCCACGGCTGGCGCCGGTGATGAACAGGGTCTTGCCGGAAAGTGACATGGACGTGCTCCTTCATTGTTGTTATGGGGCTGTGGGGGGGGGGGGGGGGTGGGGGGGGGGGTGTAAGGACTACACCAACCCCCCCCCCGCGGGGGGGGGGGCCAACACGCGCGGCGGGTGGGACCCACCCACGACGACGGGGGGCAGCGGGCGACC
>NZ_RHQP01000051.1:0-22475 GCF_003935465.1 Pseudomonas sp. o96-267 | reverse complement strand
CAATTCAACGATGGGCTACCGCCTGCGGTGGCCGAGGAAAAACTTAACCCACTGTCCGGGATGGGTTGACCACTACAAACTCTACCGAGCCATACTAAAATGATTAAAAAAATATCAATAAAAAACTTTAGATCGATTAAAGAGGCAATCGTAGAATCCAGCGAACTGACAATATTTGTTGGCTGCAATGACGAAGGAAAATCAAACATACTAAGATCATTAGATTTATTTTTCAATCACGACAAACCTGACGGATACATACTAAACTGGCAAAGAGACTACTGCGCTTTTGCGAAAAAAATAAGAAACAAGGCCGAGCAAATAGAAATAGAAATCCAATTACAGCTCCCATCCAGCTTTAATATTAAAGACGAAATAATCTGAAAAAAAACATATCGCAAATTCGGGCTACATCAAGAAGATATCTTCCTGGCCGACAAATCAGAGCTACCAAGCAGATCAAAATCTTACGCATTCCTCAAGTCAATAAGATATGACTACGTACCCGCAATAAAAGGACCAGAATACTTTGAAAAACTCCTATCCTCTGTTCACGACATGCTTGACTCCACGGTACAAAGCGAGATCAGAACCGCAGCAGATCAGTTCACAAAAAGAATAAGGAAACACACAAGCGGAATACTATCCGAACTGGAATCTCAGCTTGGAATAAAATCAGAAATAGCGCTACCAAGTGATCTAAAGCAACTATTCTCAGAACTTGAATTCCAGTCAAATTCTGAAGGCCACAGAGTTTCACTTTCGCAAAGAGGAGATGGCATAAAAGTAAGACACATACCTGTAATACTAAGGTGGCTTGCAATACAGGCAAATCATCTGTCCTCACCTGGAAGACCAAGGGTATTTACCATTTGGGGTTACGAGGAACCAGAAAATAATCTGGAAATAAAGAAATGCTTTGAGCTAGCAGACTATTTCATAGATACAAGCAAAAGCATTCAAATCTTGATAACCACTCACTCACCTGCCTTTTACTCAGAGTTCAGAAGTAACTCGACGCCATCAAAAACAACAATCTCAGAAGTAAAACTTTAGCCACAACTTGGGACAACCATAACACCAAAGTCTTCAGAATCAGAAGAAGACATATACTCATTACATTCGTCCGTTGGTTTCCTGGACCTAATAGAACCTCACATAACAAAATGGAAAGAAGAGTCCGACAGGCTCTCATCATTAATAACCGAAGAAATATCCAGAGGAGGACCAACAATATTTGTCGAAGGACCTTCCGACAAAGAAATAACAGATACGATCTTAAAAAAACACTTTAAGAGCCTAACAATAAAAGTAAGATGCGCCGATAGCTTTGGAGGGGGACATCCCTGGGTAAAAGACATGCTTATTGCATGGCACCACAGCAGACCAAAAAACAGAGCCATAGGACTTTTTGATGACGACGATGCAGAATCATCAATTAATGAATTCAAAGAAATAATTGAAAATCGCGTAAAGAACCAAAAGTCCTTCAAGCATAAGATGACTCCCGCAGGGCCTGCATTAGAACTAATAAAAATAGGAATAAAAGTACCGCTAGCAATAGAAGAAATCTGCCCCAAAGAAATATGGGAAGAGGCAAATAAAATAGGAATACTTGAGAAAAGGAAAAACCTCATAAGCATTTATAATTTTAAGGAAACAGGCATAACATTCGACAACTGGATAAGCGACAAAATAAAAAACAAAACATTATTAATGATCGCCACACACAAACCAAGTGATAAGAAAAAATTCTCCCACCTAGTAAAAACGCATATAGAAAAATCCACACACAGCTTCGAAGAGATCAAATCCCTAACAGCCATACTAGTAAATAAGATAACGCAACACTGACCAATCAACTTAATTAATTTCACTGAAACAGTGTGAGTAACTCAAAGTCTGCCCAATATTCCTGCCTCGCGTGTCAACCTCTCAACCCGTTGGCAAGGGTGGGCTAGGCGAAAACCAGGCCACGGGGACGGATGCAGAAAGACTGGCCTTGCGAACGCCTTCGTTTACAGCTTCAGCTCACTCAGCCGTTGCTGGAGAAAACGTACTGCGCCACTCCGGGAGTTCTTGCGCGCCGAACAGCGTTGGATGATGGTCATATTGCGGGTATAGAAGCACCTGCCTTCCTGCGTCGTGCCAAGCAGGCCACCGAATAGCAAGTAGGGTGGGCTGCACGAAGTTTGTCCACCATATCCAGCAGCGCAACGATCTCTGAGCTCTACACCAAACGCCCCTTCAGGAGGCCGAACGGAATCGTTGTGTAGAGGGTTGAGCGGCATGGATGCCGCGAGAGCCGCGATGGGCCAGGGATGGCCCTTCGCGGCGGGCCCTCGGAGCGACGATGGAGTGAGGGGAGTTGAGCGAAGCGAGACCCGGATGGCGGGGCACAGCGTTTTTGCTTACTTTTTTGGCGTTTGAAAAAAGTGAGTCGCCGTAAGGGCGAAACCGTAATTTCAGACAACAAACTTGCGGCGTCGGAGTGCAAAGCCAAAAGCACCCTCTCCCCTAGCCCCTCTCCCGCAAGCGGGAGAGGGGAACTGATCGCTGTTTCGTCAGCAATCGCGGTTGACTGAAAGATTTTCGCGGCTGAAGCCCCTCCTACAAGAACGTGGCGATCCCAGCAGCCTTGCCTTCACGCCCCCGCAATCAACCGCTCGATGATCTGCCGTAGCGCAGGATGCTCCGGCACCCGAATCCCAAACTCCTCATGCAACACCCTGAGCACCTCATCGACACTCTGCAACTGCACCCGCTCACTCGCCTGCCCCAGGCGGTGGATGGCGAAGCTGCCATTGTTCAGCGTCTTGCGCAGGCCGGGCCCGGTGCGAGCAGCGATCATCTGGCCGAGGAAGGGCGAATCCGGGTGGGTGCACACGTACCAGTTACCCACCACGTAATCGATTTCCGCCACCTGCTGCAGATCGAACACATACATCGCCCGCCAGCTGCCGGCGACCAATGCGCGCAGGGTGTAGGTGCCATCCACCAGCGTCAGGCGATAGGGCTCATGCGGTGTGGCCTGTTCGGCCTCGCTGTCGAGCAGCAAGGGACCAGTCGGCACCATGCCGCCGAAGCCAACGTCGCTGATATAGCGCACACCATCGATGGTCACCAGCACCAGCATATGGGTGCGCGCCGGCAAGGCATCCTCCGGGCCACCCATGACCACGCGGCCGGTCAGCCCGCGCGCGTCGAAGCCCAGCGCCTGCAACAGCAGCAGGTACAGGCGGTTGAGTTCGAAGCAGTAACCGCCACGGCCCTGGCGTAACAGCTTGTCCTGAATCGCGGCGGGTTCGACCTCCACCGGCACGCGCAGCATGCTGGCCAGGGTTTCGAAGGGGAATTCGGCAGTGTGTCGCGCCTGCAGCTCACGCAGGGTGTCGAGGCTCGGCGGTAGCGCCGACGAGCACCCCAGGCGCCCGAGGTAGGTGTGTAGATCCAGCATGAATGGCTCGGTCATCGTGCATCTCCATTTCTACTGCTGGCTGTTTTACCAGAGGTCGGGGGTTGGAGATATGCAACGAATCGCATGGCGTGCTCGAGTCAGCGCTTTCGGTTTGCGGCGGTCGGCACAAACAAATCGACAGAAATGCGCCAATCTATTGTTCATCGCACCAGCTTGCCCGAGGCCCCCATGATGCATCTGCGCCGTTTCTGCACGTTTTCCCTGTTACTCATCTTGAGCGGCTGCGGCGCCGGTGAGACAGCCACCACGGCGACACTCCAGGCTGAGCAGGCCAAACAGGCTCAGCAGCAAATGGTGCAGCTCAAGCAGCAGATCGACCAGGCCAATGCGGCGAACACCCAGCGTCTGCAGGAGGCCATCGATCAGGCGCAGTGAATGGCGTCTCCAGCTGAGCGCTGCTTGCAACGAGCAACGCGCCGCCTGACAACAAAAAGGCCGATCAAGTGATCGGCCTTTTCGTTCAGAGCATCAGCTCACTCAGCCATTGCTGGGGAAGGCGAACTGCGCCGCTTCGTGGCTCTTGCGTGCCGGCCAGCGCTGGGTGATGGCCTTCTTGCGGGTGTAGAAGCGCACGCCATCCGGGCCGTAAGCATGCAGGTCGCCGAACAGCGAACGCTTCCAGCCGCCGAAGCTGTGGTAAGCAACCGGTACCGGCAGCGGTACGTTGACGCCGACCATGCCGACTTCGATCTCGTCGCAGAACAGGCGCGCGGCTTCACCGTCGCGGGTGAAGATGCAGGTGCCGTTGCCGTACTCGTGATCGTTGATCAGTTGCATGGCTTCTTCCAGGCTGCCGACGCGGACGATGCACAGCACCGGGCCGAAGATTTCGTCGGTGTAGATGGTCATCTCCGGTGTCACCTTGTCGAACAGGGTACCGCCGACGAAGTAACCGTTCTCGTTGCCAGCGACCACCAGATCACGGCCGTCGACCACCAGCTTGGCGCCCTGCTCGACCCCGGCGTCGATGTAGCCCTTGACCTTGTCGCGCGCAGCGGCGGTGACCAGCGGGCCCATGTCCAGGCCGCAGGAGGTACCGGCACCGATTTTCAGTGCCTGGATCTGCGGGACGATCTTCTCGACCAGCGCATCGGCGATCTGGTCGCCCACGCACACGGCCACGGAGATGGCCATGCAGCGCTCGCCGCAGGAGCCGTAGGCCGCGCCCATCAGTGCGCTGACGGCGTTGTCCAGGTCGGCATCGGGCATTAGCACGGCGTGGTTCTTGGCGCCGCCCAGTGCCTGCACGCGTTTGCCACGCTTGGTGCCTTCGCTGTAGATGTACTCGGCGATCGGGGTCGAACCGACGAAGCTCAGGGCCTTGACCTCGGGCGCTTCGATCAGCGCGTCGACCGCGTCCTTGTCGCCGTTGACCACGTTCAGCACGCCCCTGGGCAGGCCGGCCTGGTTCAGCAGTTCGGCGATGAACAGGGTGGAGCTCGGGTCGCGCTCGGACGGCTTCAAGATGAAGCAGTTACCGCAGACGATGGCCAGCGGGTACATCCACAGCGGCACCATGGCCGGGAAGTTGAACGGGGTAATTCCTGCCACGACGCCAATGGGTTGCAGATCGGTCCAGGCATCGATGTTCGGGCCGACGTTGCGGCTGTATTCGCCCTTGAGAATTTCCGGGGCGGCGCAGGCGAACTCGACGTTCTCGATACCGCGCTTGAGTTCACCGACGGCGTCTTCGATGGTCTTGCCATGCTCGGCGCTGATCAGAGCAGCGATTTCGTTCTCGTTCTGCTCCAGCAGTTGTTTGAAGCGGAACATGATCTGCGCACGCTTGGCCGGCGGGGTGTTACGCCAGGCCGGGAAGGCAGCCTTGGCGGCATCAATGGCCAGTTGCATGGTGGCGCGATCAGCCAGGCCGACGGCGCTGGTGGAGTCGCCAGTGGACGGGTTGTACACCGGGGCGCAGCGACCGTTGCCGGCAACGCGTTCGCCGTTGATCAGGTGCGGAATGTGGCTCATGGGGTTCTCCAAAGTCAGGTTGGTGGGAGGGGCTTCAGCCGCGACTGAATGAGCGTCGCGGCTAAAGCCCCTCCCACAGGAATCAATCCAGTTTGTTCAGTACATCGCCGACGGCATTGAAGACGCGGTCGAGGTCTTCGATCTTGGCGTTGAAGGTTGGCCCGAACTGCAGGGTATCGCCACCGAAGCGCACGTAGAAACCGGCCTTCCACAGGGCCATGCCGGCCTCGAACGGACGGATCACCGCGTCACCGTCACGCGGTGCGATCTGCAGCGCGCCAGCCAGGCCGCAGTTGCGGATATCGATGATGTGCTTGGTGCCTTTCAGGCCGTGCAGCGCTGCCTCGAACTTCGGCGCCAGCTCGGCGGACTGCTGAATCAGGTTCTCGCGCTTGAGCAGCTCCAGCGTCGCCAGACCGGCGGCACAGGCCACCGGGTGCGCCGAGTAGGTGTAGCCGTGGGTGAACTCGATCATATGCTCCGGCGATGGCTGCTGCATGAAGGTGTTGTAGATCTCGCTGCTGGCGATCACCGCACCCAGCGGGATGGCGCCGTTGGTGATCTGCTTGGCGACGTTCATCAGGTCCGGGGTCACGCCGAAGAACTCGGCACCACTCCACTTGCCCATGCGGCCGAAGCCGGTGATCACTTCGTCGAAGATCAGCAGGATGTTGTGCTGGGTGCAGATTTCGCGCAGACGCTGCAGGTAGCCCACCGGCGGCACGAGGGCGCCAGCCGAGCCTGACATCGGCTCGACGATCACCGCAGCGATGTTGGAGGCGTCGTGCAGTTCGATCAGCTTGAGCAGTTCGTTGGCCAGCTCCACGCCGCCAGTTTCGGCCATGCCCTTGGTGAAGGCCATGCCCGGCTGCAGGGTGTGCGGCAGGTGATCGGCATCCATCAGTTGGCCATACATCTTGCGGTTGCCGCCGATGCCACCGAGGGCGGTGCCGGCGATATTGACGCCGTGGTAGCCACGGGCACGGCCGATGAAGCGGGTCTTGGAAGCCTGGCCTTTCAGGCGCCAATAGGCCTTGGCCATCTTCACCGCAGTGTCGGCGCACTCGGAGCCGGAGCCGGTGAAGAATACATGGTTGAGATCACCTGGCATCAGGTCGGCAACCTGCTCGGCCAGCTTGAACGACAGCGCATGGCCGAACTGGAAACCCGGCGAGTAGTCGAGGGTACCGAGTTGCTTGGCCACGGCTTCCTGGATTTCCTTGCGCGAGTGGCCGGCGCCGCAAGTCCACAGGCCGGACAGGCTGTCGTAGACCTTGCGACCCTGGTCGTCGACCAGCCAGCTACCCTCGGCACCGACGATCAGTCGCGGGTCACGCTGGAAGTTGCGGTTGGCGGAGAACGGCATCCAGTGCGCATCCAGCTTGAGCTGGCTGGCCAGGGACGGGGTTGCGGTCTGCGGCATGTTCATCGGGGTGGCCTCGTTCGGGCAGGCAATTCGGTGTAGGAGCGAGCTCTGCTCGCGAAGCTGCCTTGCAAATGCTCGTTCGCGAGCAGAGCTCGCTCCTACAGGGTGGTTGCACGGAAATGTGCCACGGGCATAGAGTCAGTAAAACAGTACTCTTCTTATCTTCAGTTCAAGGCCTACTAAACAAATGAGCAGCCGCCGTCCCGATCCGCTGGCCCAGGTCAGCGACTTTGAAATCCGCCTGCTCAAACTGTTTCGCAGCGTGGTGGAATGTGGCGGTTTTTCTGCGGCGGAAAGCGCCCTGGGCATCGGTCGCTCGGCCATCAGCCAGCAGATGAGCGACCTAGAGCAACGCCTCGGCCTGCGTCTGTGCCAGCGCGGGCGCGCCGGCTTCGCCCTGACCGAGGAAGGTCGCGAGGTGTACCAGAGCACCCTGCAACTGCTGGCGGCGCTGGAGAGCTTTCGCACCGAGGTCAACGGCCTGCACCAGCACCTGCGCGGCGAACTGAACATCGGCCTGACCGACAACCTGGTGACCATCCCGCACATGCGCATCACCAATGCTCTGGCGCGCCTCAAGGTGCAGGGGCCGGACGTGCGCATCAACATCCGCATGACGCCGCCGTCGGAGGTGGAACAGGGTGTGCTCGATGGCCGCCTGCATATCGGCGTGGTGCCGCAGGTCGGCGCCCTCTCCGGCCTGGAGTATCAGCCTCTGTACGACGAGCGCTCGCTGCTCTACTGCGCGGTCGGCCACCCGCTGTTCTATGTCGATGACCAGCAGCTTGAAGACCAACGTCTCAACGCTCAGGAGGCCATCGCCCCAACCTTCCGCGTGCCCCCCGAGGTGCAGAGCCACTATCAGGCACTGAACTGCACGGCCAGCGCCTCGGATCGCGAAGGCATGGCCTTCCTTATTCTCACCGGGCGCTACATCGGCTATCTGCCGGACCACTATGCCCAGGCCTGGGTGCAGCAGGGCCGCCTGCGCGCACTCAAGGCCAGCAGCCGCTTCTACGACATCAACCTGGCTGCGGTCACGCGCAAGGGGCGTCGCGCGCACCTGGTGCTGGAGAGCTTTCTGGAAGCCCTGGCCGAAGCCTGACCGCGCACCAAAAAAGCGCCCTAGCACCAATAACGGGCAACCCTTAGTCCCTGTCGCGCCCGAACAACCCAGTCGAAATCAGACTTACCGGCGCAGAACGCCGATATCATGTCGCCATATTAATGACGGCAAGTTTATTGCTGGCAAATCGCCAGAGCGATGATCGCACTGCGCTTACGCCCTTCGCATGGCCGGCCACTCGGCTGTCGTTACTCCTGGTTCTCGAGGCTCATGATGTTCTTCTTCAAACCGGTTCTGGCGTTGATGAACCGCGCGCGTTACGCCCACAAGTTCCTGCTGATCTTTACTGTGTTCATGCTGCCCTACTGCTGGCTATCCGTGAGCAAGCTGCTCGACGTCAACGCCACGCTGGAGCAGTCGCAGCACGAGCTACAAGGCCTGCAGACCATCGAGCACTACCTGCCGGTGTATCGCCAGGCCCTGGAGCAGGCCGGCATGCATGTGATCGGCTATGCGCGTAACAAGGACGACGCCAAGCAGGAGATCGAGCGCCGCAGCCAGAGCTTCGTCGCGGCCATCGCGGAACTCAATGCCAGCCTCGATAGCGGCGTGTTCGCTGACATGAAACTCGCCGAAAGCGACCCTGGCTTCAGCATGGACAGGAAACTCTCGACACAGGGCCTGAGCTCGCAAATGATCGAGCACGTCAGCTCGGTGCATGACCTGAGCGCCAACATGCGCGAGATCGCCGCCTTGTCCAAGTTGAGCCAGGACAGCAACCCGCGCATCTACCGCAACGTAGACCTGCTGCTCAATCAACTGCTGCCGCTGTACGAAGTGCTGACCCAGACCCGCACCTATGCTGGCTACATGACTGCCTACGGCTTCCTCGAATCCTCGTCGCGTTCGGCCATCACCAACCAGCTCAGCACTCTGCAACGCTACGCCGGCGGCATCGAGGCCAAGGGCAACGCCGAGGCCCAGCAGTTGATGACGAGCGCCGCGCGAGATGCCGCCGAGCAATACAAGCGCGAGATCGTCGATATCTATACCCGGAGCGGCTACTTCGACCAGAACGCGGTGGAACACTGGCTGCAGCGCTACGAATCCTATGCGCCGCAGGCAGCCGAGCTGGACAAGGCCGCGAGCCTGCTGCTGGAGGAAACTGCCGGACTACTGCAGGCTCGCACCGACGCCAACCTGCGCGAACTGGTGCTGTGGGCTGGCACCCTGCTAGTGGTGATCGCCTTGCTGGTGTACCTGTTCGTCGGTTTCTACCTGTCAGTGCGCGGCGCCATTCGCGACCTGACCAATGCCACCCGACGCATGGCCGAAGGTGACCTGCGTCAAAGCGTGAAGACCGCTGCGCGTGACGAGCTGGGCGACCTGGCCAAGGACTTCAACGAGATGCAGACGCGCATGAGCGAACTGATCGCGCAGGTCGCACGCTTCTCCGAAACCACCCTGGACAAGGCGCAGAGCGTCAGCGACAGCGCCTCCACCAGCCAGCGCAGCGTCGAGCGTCAGGCCAATGAACTGGAGCTGATCGCCACCTCGATGAGCGAGCTGGTCAGCAATGTTCAGGAGGTCAGCCAGAACTCCCACGTGACGGCCGACAAGGCCAATACCGCGGGCGAGAAATGCCGCGAAGGCCGCGTGCAGGTCGACCATGCGGTGTCGCGCATCAACCAGCTGTTCAGCGAGATGGACGACTCCATCGGTGCCATCACCTCGGTAGAAAAGGAAAGTGAAGAGATCGCCAAGGCCGTCGACCTGATCAAGAGCGTCGCCGAGCAGACCAACCTGCTCGCCCTCAACGCCGCCATCGAGGCCGCGCGCGCCGGCGAACAGGGCCGCGGCTTTGCCGTGGTGGCCGACGAAGTGCGCAGCCTGGCGATCCGCTCTCACGAGCTGACCGGCGAGATCGACCAGACCATCGCCCGCCTGCGCCAGCAGGTCGGCAGCGCGGTGAAGACCATTCGTGGCAGCCACCAGAGCGCGGCGCAGAGCGTCGAGCAGATCACCCTGACGGCGAACATCTTCGAGCAGATCACCGGCAGCATGGATCAGATCATCGACCACAACATCCAGATCGCCTCGGCCGCCGAGCAGCAGGCTGCGGTGGTTCAGGGCGTCGAGCAGAACACCCTGGAGATCAAGAGCCTCAGCGACAGCAACGCCCATGAAGCGCAGAGCACGGTGAACGTCAGCGACGAGCTGACCGGCATGACCCGCAACCTGCACAGCCTGATTGCCAACTTCAAGGTATGACCCGCGTGGCCGTCAGCGAGACCCGCTCACGGCCGGCCTGGGGTGACGCAGCCGACGCAAACGGGCTTTTTCACGCCGTAATACTTGTCACCCAGGCGGTGCTGGGGTATCTGTGCAAACGCCCCGCTCCCTGATCAGTCCGGAATCGCCTCATGACCTTCGAAGTCCCCGCCCACAGCGCCAACGACAAGCCCGCCGGACGCATCCGCCAGAAGAACGAAGAAGCCATCATCAAGGCTGCCGAGGAAGAATTCGCCCGGCACGGTTTCAAGGGCACCAGCATGAACACCATCGCGCAGAACGTGGGCCTGCCCAAGGCCAACCTGCACTACTACTTCAACAACAAGCTGGGGCTGTACCTGGCGGTGCTGAGCAATATCCTCGAGCTGTGGGACAGCACCTTCAACAACCTCACGGTCGACGACGATCCGGCCGAGGCGCTGGAGCATTACATCCGCGCCAAGATGGAATTTTCCCGGCGCCAGCCGAAGGCTTCGCGCATCTTCGCCATGGAAGTGATCAGCGGTGGCGACTGCCTGTCGCAGTACTTCAACCAGAACTACCTGGACTGGTTCCGTGGCCGTGCCGCCGTGTTCGAAGGTTGGATCGCCGCCGGCAAGATGGACCCGGTCGACCCGATCCACCTGATCTTCCTGCTGTGGAGCAGCACCCAACACTATGCGGACTTCGCCTCGCAGATCTGCCGTGTGAAGCAGAGCTCGCGCCTGACCAAGCAGGACTTCGAGGAAGCTGCCGATCAACTGGTGCAGATCATTCTCAAGGGCTGCGGCCTGACGCCCGCCAAAAAAGCTTCATAGATTCGTCACATCCGCGCACTAGGCTGCCCTCCATTTCTGGAGGAGACATGCCTGATGGATAACCATGATCTGACTGACCTGCAGCGCCTGGTACTGAGCCGCCGCCGCTTCATCGGTACCGGCGCCCTGGCAGGTGCCGCCCTGTTCCTTGCTGGAACCCCGCTGGGCCGTACGGCACTGGCCAATGCCATCAGCGCCGCCCCGCTGCTGGGTTTCGACAACATCGCCGCGACCACGGCGGACACCATCACCCTGCCGCCAGGCTATAGCTTCGACGTGCTGATCAGCTGGGGCCAGCCGCTGCATGCCGACTCCACCCCCTATCGCGGCGACGGCAGCCACAGCGCCAAGGAGCAGCTTGGCCAGTTCGGCGAGAACAACGACGGCATGAGCTTCTTCCCCTGGCCGGGCGACGCCAACCGTGCGCTGATGGCGATCAACAACGAATACTGCAACTACCCCTACCTGCTGGCACACGGCAAGCCGCCGCAGTCGTTGGACGATGTGCGCAAGGCGCAAGCTGCCGTGGGTGTCACCGTCATCGAGGTCAAACGCGATACTGGGGGCGCCTGGCAGTTCGTCCAGGGCTCGCCTTACAACCGCCGCATCCACGCCAACCTGCCCATGGAAGTCAGCGGCCCGGCGCGCGGCCATGCATCGATGAAGACCGCCGCTGATCCTGCCGGTATCGAAGTGCTCGGCACCTTTCAGAACTGCGCCAACGGCATGACGCCCTGGGGCACCTACCTGACCTGCGAAGAGAACTTCAGTGACTGCTTTGGCAGCACCGATGCCGCGCTGCAACTGACGCCTGCGCAAAAGCGCTACAGCGTCAAACTCGAAGGTGCCAGCGACAACCGCTGGCACCTGTTCGATGAGCGCTTCGATATCGCCCGCACCCCCAACGAGCTGAACCGCCACGGCTGGGTCACCGAAATCGATCCCTTCGATCCCGCATCCAAGCCGATCAAACGCACCGCGCTGGGCCGCTTCAAGCACGAGAATGCGGCCATCACCCTCAGCCGCGATGGCCGTGTGGTGGTGTACATGGGCGATGATGAGCGCGGTGAGTTCATCTACAAATTCGTCAGCCGTGACCATCTCGACAAGCGCAACCCCAAGGCCAACCGTCACTTGCTCGATCATGGCGATCTGTACGTGGCCCAACTGGATGGCGACGCGCAGCAGCCGCGTGGCTCCGGCCGCTGGATCAAACTGGGCTTCGGCCACAATGGCCTGACCCCGGAAAACGGCTTCAGCGACCAGGGCGATGTGCTGATTCGCGCCCGCGCTGCCGGCAGCCATGTGGGCGCAACCCGCATGGACCGCCCGGAATGGATCGCCGTCAGCCCGCAGGACGGCCAGGTCTACTGCACCCTGACCAACAATGTGCAGCGTGGCAGCGAAGGTCAGCCGGTGGACGGCGCCAACCCGCGCGCCAACAACCTCTACGGGCAGATTCTGCGCTGGCGCGACGCGGCGGACGACGCCGCCGCCGAGCGTTTTGACTGGGATCTGTTCGTGGTCGCCGGCAACCCGGTGGTGCACCCCGGCAGCGCCAACGCCGGGTCGGCCAACGTCAACGCCGACAACATGTTCAACAGCCCGGACGGGCTGGCCTTCGACCAGGATGGCCGGTTGTGGATCCAGACGGACGGCAACTATGGCAATAGCGGCGACTTCGCCGGCATGGGCAACAACCAGATGCTCTGCGCCGACCCGGTCAGCGGCGAGATTCGTCGTTTCCTGGTCGGCCCCAGGGGCTGCGAGATTACCGGTGTGGCCTTCAGCCCCGATCACCGCGCGCTGTTCATCGGCGTGCAGCATCCGGGGGAAGACGGCGACTCGAGCTTCCCCGACCATCAGCCGGGCATGCGCCCACGCTCCTCGGTGGTGGTGGTTCGCCGTAACGACGGCGGCGTGATCGGCGCCTGAACCCGCGCCGCATGAAATGACGCCCGCCCGGCTTATACTGGCGGGCGTTTTCGTTTGCAGACCCGCGTGCCATGCCCACTACCCTGCTCGGCCCTTGCGAGTACCGCGAGGAAATCCGCAAGAGCCGCTTCCTCGCCCTCGCCGCGCCAATCAGCAACGCAGCCGAGGCGCAAGCCTTCATCGACAGCCACAGCGACCTGGCGGCCTCGCACAACTGCTGGGCGTGGAAGGTCGGCAATCAGTACCGTTTCAATGATGACGGCGAACCCGGCGGCACCGCTGGGCGGCCCATCCTCGCCGCCATCGAAGGGCAGGACTGTGACCAGGTGGTGGTGCTGGTGATCCGCTGGTACGGCGGCATCCAGCTCGGCACCGGCGGCCTGGCCCGCGCCTACGGCGGCAGCGCCGCCAAATGCCTGCAGGCCGGCGAGCGCCGCGAACTGATCGTGCGCCAGGCCTTCACCTGCCATTTGCAGTTCGCCGAACTATCGCTGTTCAAGGCACGCCTGAACGACTTCGACAGCCTGATCGAGCGCGAGGACTACGACGCCACCGGCGCATGCCTGCACCTGGCCGTAGCGCCGGCCGAGCGCGCCGCGATGGAGCGCTTGCTGGGCGATATCAGCCGCGGCCGCGAAAGCCTGAGGGCGCCATGAAGCGGACGACTACTGCACTGCTGCCGCTGCTATGGCTGGCCCTGCCGGCCCTGGCCGAAGTCCAGGAGCAGTTGCAGGAGCAGTACTACGACCTGCAGGTGGCGTCTGGCGAGTCCCTCAGCCGCGCCATTGACCAGGCCTCGCCGATTCGCCAGGACGGTCAGATCTACCACGCCTATACCCGCTGGAAGGTGCAGTGGAATTTCTGGTGGCGCGAGCAACGCGACGGTCGCTGTCAGATCGACCTCACCCGCACACAGTTGAACGCCACCATCACCCTGCCCCGCCTCGGCGGCGGCGACGCACAGCAGCGCCAGCGTTTCGAACAGTATCTGGGCGCACTGCGCGAGCATGAGCTGGGCCACTACCGCATCGGCCAGGCGGCGGCCGCCGAGATCGACGCGGCGCTGCTGGCGACACCTGAATACCCCAGTTGCACCGAGCTGCAACAGCAGGCCAACCAGCGCGCTAATGCCATCCTGCAACGACATGCCGAGCAGGAGCGGCAGTACGACCAGCAGACCGGACATGGCCGCAGCCAGGGCGTCTGGTTGACGGAATAAGTGCGCTATCCTGATTCACCGTTCTCATCTCTCATGGAGCCTGACATGACTGCCCCTCGATCCATCCTGATCATCGGTGCCTCACGCGGCCTCGGCCTTGGTCTGGCCGGTGAATTCGCCGCCCAGGGCTGGGCCGTGACCGCCACCGTGCGCAGCGCCGCACAACAAGCGCCGCTGCAGGCAATGCCCGGCGTGCGTGCCGAGCAACTGGAGATGACCGATCCAGACAGCCTCGCGCAACTGGCCGACCGCCTGAGCGGTCAGTCATTCGACGTCATCTTCGTCAACGCCGGCGTCGCCGGCCCCGACCACCACAGCACCGCTCAGGCCACTGCCGAGGAAATGGGTCAGCTGTTCCTGACCAACGCCGTCGCCCCGCTACGCGTGGCCGAGCGCCTGCTGCCGAACCTGGCCGCCGAACATGGGTTGATCGTGTTCATGAGCTCGATCCTCGGCAGCATCGAGACCGGTGCCGGCCTGGGCATGCCGCTGTACGGCGCCAGCAAGGCCGCACTCAACCACCTCGTGCAGTGCTTCGTACGCACTCAGGACAACCCAAAACTCGGCGTAGTGCTGATGCATCCGGGCTGGGTACGCACCGACATGGGCGGCGCCGACGCGCCGCTGGATATCGACAGCAGTTGCAAGGGCATGGTACGGCAGGTCAGCGCCGCCGTCGGCCAACCCGGCCTGCGCTATCTCGACTTCGAGGGCAACCCGCTGCCCTGGTGAGCGTCAGCGCTGGAGTTCGGCCTGCCACCAGGCAGGCCGTGCAATTGTGTTGGAGAAGAATAACGATGGAAGTAAACATCGGTAATGACCCAGCGTTGATCCGCCTGGCTCAAGGTATCCGCTATCAGGTGTTCACATGTGAACAACGGATTCCTGCGGAGCTGGACCTTGATGGACTGGATGAAGAGTCCTTCCATGCGCTGGCAACTGAACAGGGCGAGCCAATTGCCACTGCCCGCCTAACACTGAGAGAAGACGGGGCTTCTACCCTGGCCAGGGTGGCGGTCAGTGAGGCTTATCGGAGCGCGGGAGTTGCGTCGGCCGTTGTCCAGGCATTGATGCAGCATGCGCAAGAGATAGGCGCCACCTCCATTGAACTTCATGCTCACAGCCACCTGAAAGGCTATTACGAAAAATTCGGGTTTGAGTTCATCAAGGAAGTTGAAATCGTGGGCGAACATCAGCTCATTGAAATGCGACGCCAACTCGCACGCGCATAGCGGCTTAAGACGATAGCTCCCAGGCACCAGCGTGAGGGCGAGAGTGCGACGCCCAGCGTTTCTACCGGGCCGGATAGGCCAACGCCATTTCGCCAGCGTGCTTAGGCAGAGAGTCCGTATACTCTGCGTGCTTCAAACACTCGCCGGATGCGAGCCTCCCACCACCGTCAATCGGAACCAGGTCAATGGACAACCTGTATCAGCCTCCCAAAGCCGAGCTGCTGGACGAACAATCGCCCTCTCGTAACGCCTTCTTCGTCACCTCAGAGAACAAACTCTACCTGCTGAATTTCGCCACCTTCGGCCTGTACTCCCTCTACTGGTTCTACAAGCAGTGGGACAGTCAGCGCGCCACGATGCTGCCGAAACACATCATGCCGGCGGCACGTTCACTCTTTCAGATTTTCTACACCCACTCGCTGTGCCGCCTGATCAGCGAGCACCAGCAGCGCCAGGGTCTGGGATCATGGGATTACTCGGGCACCGCCTGGCTCTATGTCCTGCTGCTCTTCGTCAGCAATGGCCTGTCACGCGTGGATATCCAGAACGGCGCTCTCGACCTGCTGCTATTGGTCGGCTGCGTGATGGCGCCAGCCTTTCCTCTGGCGCAGATCCAGCGACAAGCCAACCAGGCCAGCGGTGATGAGGATGGGCAGAGCAATGCACGGATCAGCGGCCAGAACCTGCTGTTCATCATTCCCTGCGCCTTGCTGTGGATACTGGCTGTGATGGGCTTTTTTATCTGACGCTCGAATACAGGCAGCGCAGTTGTAGGGTGGATTGAGCGCAGTCAAAACCCTCATGACCACACAACTTGAGTATCGCGGAGCTGAATCCAGGTGACCTCCGCCAGTAGGTCGCCAAGCCGGGCGTCGAGGCTTTGGGGTTACGAATCGCGGCTAAGGCCGCTCCTACACGAGTCTCACCCATAACGTCGTAGCCGCTATAACCGCGAGCGCGCGAATAAGGTGCGCCTTTCGCTGCGCACGCAGAGGCGAGCACCAATAGTGGGCGCTAAAAAACTCGTAGCAGTGGGCGAACCTCGTGCCAGCGCATTTTCTGACCCCTTGGCCAAGTTTTTGCTTTAACCCCGCTCAGTTATCTCCATGAGCGCTTTCCATGTCTGCCTCACCCGACTCCCCACGCTTGCAGCTGACCGCCGTCAGCAAGCAGTACCCTGGCTGCCTGGCCAACGACCGTATCGACCTGACCATCGCCCCAGGCGAGATCCGCGCTCTGCTGGGCGAGAACGGCGCCGGCAAGAGCACGCTGATGAAGATCATCTACGGCGTCACTCAACCCAGTAGCGGCGAGATTCAATGGCAGGGTGAGCGGCTGACGATGCGCGACCCGGCCATGGCGCGCCGCCTGGGCATTGGCATGGTGTTCCAGCATTTCTCGCTGTTCGAGACGCTGAGCGTGGCCGAGAACATCGCCCTGGCCATGGGCGCGGAGGCCGGCACTCCGAAGCAGCTGGAGCCGAAAATTCGCGAGGTATCGCAGCGCTACGGCATGGCGCTGGAGCCGACGCGTCTGGTGCACAGCCTGTCCATCGGCGAACGCCAGCGAGTGGAGATCGTGCGCTGCCTGATGCAGGACATCAAACTGCTGATCCTCGACGAGCCCACCTCGGTACTCACCCCGCAGGAGGCCGACGAACTGTTCATCACCCTGCGCCGCCTGGCCGCCGAGGGCTGCAGCATTCTGTTTATCAGCCACAAGCTCGGCGAGGTGCGCGCGCTGTGCCAGAGCGCCACAGTGCTGCGCGGCGGTCGGGTGTCCGGGCATTGCGTACCGGCAGAATGCAGCGACCTGGAGCTGGCGCGACTGATGGTCGGCGACGCCGAGGGGCTGGAAAGCAGTTACCCGAAAGTCAGCGGCGGCCTGCCACGGCTGCGCGTCGATGACCTGAGTTGGCACAACCCCGATCCGTTCGGCTGCTCGCTGGAACGCATTCGCCTGGAGGTGCGTAGCGGCGAGATCGTGGGTATCGCCGGGGTGGCCGGCAATGGCCAGGACGAGCTGCTCGCCCTGCTCAGCGGCGAAACCCGCATGCCGCGTGGCGAGCGTGAGCGGGTCAGCCTGGATGCCGCAGCGGTAGCCAATTTGCACCCGGATGCGCGGCGCGGGCTGGGCCTGGCCTTCGTCCCCGCCGAGCGCCTCGGCCATGGTGCGGTGCCGGAGATGAGCCTGGTGGACAACGCTCTGCTCACCGCCTTCGGCCAGGGCCTGGTCAAAGGGGGGCTGGTGCAGCGCAGCAAGGTACGTGCGCTGGCCGAGCAGATCATCCAGCGCTTCGCGGTAAAAACGCCGGATGCCGACACCGCCGCACGCAGCCTGTCCGGCGGCAATCTGCAGAAATTCATCCTTGGGCGGGAAATCCTGCAAAACCCGAAACTGCTGGTGGCCGCGCACCCGACCTGGGGCGTGGACGTTGGCGCCGCTGCGGCCATCCACCGTGCGCTGATCGCCCTGCGCGATGCCGACGCGGCGATTCTGGTGATCTCCGAAGACCTCGACGAGCTGTTCCAGATCAGCGACCGCATCGGCGCACTGTGCAGCGGGCGGCTGTCGCCGCTGGCCGAGACGGCTCAGGTGTCCACCGTGGAAGTCGGCCGCTGGATGGCCGGTGAGTTCGATCAACCCGCCGCTGCTGCGGCCTGCTGACGGAGCCCGTCATGCTGTTATCCCTGGAACCGCGCGGCCAAGAGTCGCGCCCCATGCTCTGGCTGTCGCCGCTGCTGGCCGCCGTACTGACGCTGGTGAGCGGCATGCTGCTGTTCACTCTGCTCGGCCATGACCCGCTGGAAACCCTGCACACCCTGCTGATCGCCCCGGTCAGCGACTGGTACGGCGTGTCCGAACTGCTGGTCAAGGCTCTGCCGATCCTGCTCTGCGCACTGGGCCTGGCGGTGGCCTACCAGGCGCGCATCTGGAATATCGGCGCCGAAGGCCAACTGCTGATCGGCGCGCTGGCCGGCAGCGCTATGGCGCTGCAACTGATCGACTGGGAAAGCCGCTGGGCACTGGCCTGGGTGGTGCTGGCCGGCACCGCTGCCGGTGCGGCCTGGGCCGGGCTAACCGCCTGGCTGCGCACCCAGTTCAACGCCAACGAGATCCTTACCAGCATCATGCTCAACTACATCGCGTTGAACCTGCTGCTGTTCTTCGTGCATGGGCCGCTGAAAGACCCGGCCGGTTTCAACTTCCCTGAGTCGGCCATGTTCGGCGATGCCAGCCGCCTGCCGCTGGTCAGCGAGGACGGGCGCCTGCACGGCGGCCTGTACCTGGCGCTGCTGGCTCTGGTGGCGGTGTGGGTGCTGCTGCACAAGAGCTTTCTCGGCTTCCAGATCAAGGTGCTCGGCCTGGACAAGCGCGCCGCCGGGTTCGTCGGCTTTCGCGAGAAGCGCCTGGTGTGGTTCGCCCTGCTGGTCAGCGGCGCGCTGGCCGGCATGGCCGGCGTCGGCGAAGTGGCCGGGCCGATTGGCCAACTGGTACCGCAGGTCTCGCCGGGCTACGGCTATGCGGCGATCACCGTGGCCTTTCTCGGCCGTCTCAATCCGCTCGGCATTCTGTTTGCCAGCCTGTTGATGGCGCTGCTGTACCTGGGCGGCGAGAACGCGCAGATGAACCTCAATCTGCCGCAGGCGATCACCCAGCTGTTTCAGGGAATGATGCTGTTCTACCTGCTGGCCTGTGACGTGCTGATCCTCTACCGGCCACGGCTGAAGTGGAAATGGACACGTCGCGAAACGCTTGCCGAAGCCACCACTTGAACGCCAAGGAATCCCCATGGATCTCGATCTGTTGACCAATATTTTCTACGCCATGGTGCGCACCGGCACGCCGCTGCTGCTGGTGGCCCTGGGCGAGTTGGTGTGCGAGAAGAGCGGCGTGCTCAACCTCGGCCAGGAAGGCATGATGCTGTTCGGTGCGGTGATCGGTTTTATCGTCGCCTTCAGCACCGGCAGCCTGTGGCTGGGCGTGCTGCTGGCGATTGCCGCCGGCATGCTGCTGTCGATGCTGTTCGCCGCTGTGGCGCTGGGCTTCAACGCCAACCAGGTAGCCACCGGCCTGGCCCTGACCATCTTTGGCGTGGGTCTTTCCACCTTCGTCGGCGCAGCCTGGGTCGGCAAGCCGCTGAGCGGTTTCGAGCCCATCGTCATCCCGCTGCTGTCCGACATCCCGCTGATCGGGCGCATGCTGTTCGCCCAGGACGTGCTGATCTACCTGTCCTTCGCCCTGTTCGCGCTGGTGGCCTGGGTGCTGCTGAAAAGCCGTATCGGCCTGATCATCCAGGCCGTTGGCGAAAACCCGGACGCCGCCAGTGCCATGGGCCTGCCAGTGCTGCGCGTGCGCACCCTGGCGGTGCTGTTCGGCGGCGCCATGGCCGGTCTGGCGGGCGGATACCTGTCGCTGGCCTACACGCCGATGTGGGCGGAGAACATGACCGCCGGCCGCGGCTGGATCGCCCTGGCGCTGGTGGTGTTCGCCAGTTGGCGCGTGTTCCGTGTGCTGCTCGGCGCCTACCTGTTCGGCCTGGCCAGCATCCTCCACCTGGTGGCGCAGGGCATCGGCCTGTCGATCCCGTCGAACCTGCTGGCCATGCTGCCCTACGTCGCCACCATCGTGGTGTTGGTACTGCTCTCGCGCGATGCGATCAAGACCCGGCTGTATGCGCCGGTGTCGCTGGGCCAGCCGTGGCAGCCGGGGCATTGATGTGCACATGAATCGCGGCTGAAGCCCCTCCTACAGGGTGTGCGTCGCTTGTGTAGGAGCGGCTTCAGCCGCGATAAGCTCTACAGCCACACCGCATCCCATAGCGGGTAATCCACTACCCGTTTCACCAGGCCTGCCCGCACAGGATTGGCAATCACGTAACGCGCAACAGCTCGTAAATCCTCTTCCTGACGCACAGCCCGATCATGAAAGCCGGGCTGCCATAACGGGCCAACCCGAGACAAACGCTGATTGATCTGCCGTGAGCTGCGGCCTTTCACCTGGCGCATCAGCTCATTCAAGGTGGCGCTCTCCAGCTGCACTAGCCAATGAAGATGATCAGGCATCACCACCCATGCCAGCGAGTGCACTAGTCCGGTCTCATGAGCCTCGCGAAGCTCGGCGACCAATAGTCGCCCGAGAGAGAAATCCTGGAGAAGCGCTTCTCGGCCATACAGTACGGCCGTCAGTAAATAGATCCGACCAGTTTCGGAATAACGTCCACGGCGTAGTGCTCCTGCATGTGGTTTGTCTGAACGAAGCATTCCTTTGCCTCCTGATCGTGATTGGTTCTGTATAGCAGTTGATCGCGGCTGAAGCCGCTCCTACAAAAACACCGCGCGCCGTGTAGGAGCGGCTTCAGCCGCGATAGGCTTGTTGCCCCTGACTTCAGAGTCAGCTATCTTCGCCGCACGTCATTTCCGACGCACCTGGATCAGCAGACAGGGTCAACACTGAGCTGGCTTACCTGACATCAACCTCAGAGGAGCCTGCTCATGGCAGCTACCCGTATCTGGATCAAGAACCCCCTCGCCATCTTCACCGCCAATGACCTGGACGCTTCCGGCGGCCTGGTGATCGAGGATGGCCGCATCGTCGAAGTGCTCAGCAAAGGCCAGCAACCTGCCGCGCCCTGCCAGCAAGTGTTCGACGCCCGCGAGCACGTGGTGCTGCCGGGCCTGATCAATACCCACCATCACTTCTACCAGACCCTCACCCGCGCCTGGGCGCCGGTGGTCAACCAGCCGCTGTTCCCCTGGCTGAAGACGCTCTACCCAGTCTGGGCACGCCTCACTCCCGAAAAGCTCGCCCTGGCCAGCAAGGTGGCGCTGGCCGAACTGCTGCTGTCCGGCTGCAGCACCGCGGCCGATCACCATTACCTGTTCCCCGGCGGCCTGGAGAACGCGATCGATGTGCAGGTCGAAGCGGTACGCGAACTGGGCATGCGCGCCATGCTCACGCGCGGTTCGATGAGCCTGGGCGAAGCGGACGGCGGGCTGCCGCCGCAGCAAACGGTGCAGCAGGGTGAGGTGATCCTGGCGGACAGCCAGCGCCTGATCGGCCAGTACCACGAGCGCGGCGACGGGGCGCAGATCCAGATCGCCCTGGCGCCCTGCTCGCCCTTCTCGGTGACTCAGGAAATCATGCGCCAGAGCGCCGAACTGGCCGAGGAGCTGGACGTGCGTCTGCACACCCACCTGGCCGAAACCCTCGACGAGGAGGACTTCTGCCTGCAGCGCTTTGGCCTGCGCACCGTGGATTACCTGGACAGCGTCGGCTGGCTCGGCCCACGCACCTGGCTGGCCCATGGCATCCATTTCAACCCCGACGAAATCACCCGCCTGGGCGCTGCCGGCACCGGCATCTGTCATTGCCCCAGCTCCAACATGCGCCTGGCTTCGGGCATCTGCCCCAGCGTCGAGCTGGAAGCCGCCGGTGCGCCGCTGGGCCTGGGCGTCGATGGCTCTGCCTCCAACGATGCCTCGAACATGATCCTCGAAGCGCGCCAGGCGCTGTACATCCAGCGCCTGCGCTACGGCGCCGAGCAGATCACCCCGCAGCGCGTGCTTGGCTGGGCCAGCAAGGGCTCGGCGAAACTGCTGGGGCGCAGCGACATCGGTGAACTGGCTGTAGGCAAGCAGGCCGACCTGGCGCTGTTCAAGCTCGATGAGCTGCGCTTCTCCGGCAGTCACGATCCACTCTCCGCACTGCTGCTGTGCGGCGCCGACCGCGCCGACCGGATGATGATCGGCGGCACCTGGCGCGTTATCGATGGGCAGATCGAAGGGCTCGATGTGGCGCAGCTGATCGCCAATCACCGCCAGGCGGCGCGTGAGCTGATCAACGGCTGAGGACGATCCGCAGGGTGAGCCGTGCGCGCTGGTGAACCAAGGTGCGCACGGCGCACCCTACGAGCGGTCAGCGATTAATCGGCTGTAGGAGCGGGGGGGGGGGGGGGGGGGGGGGGGCCCGGGCGCGGGGGGGGGGGGGGGCGGGCGGCCCCGGGGGGCGAGCCCACACCCGGCGGCCCGGTGCGCCCCCCCCAACCCGCACGCC